>JACKAK010000016.1 GCA_020635115.1 Halobacteriovoraceae bacterium
TCCTGATTACTTATTTTAGCAGGAGGAAAAAATTATAAGATTTTAAATAGTTAACAAGGCATATGAACAGGTTTGAATAGGTTTTTAATCAACAGCTGAAACCCTCATGATGTTTGGCAAGGAACAAAACTACTAGGTTCTGCCCCTGGAGATTGGGCATTGCTCGGATGTACGGTTGCCCCTGGATTTAATTTTGAAAACTTTCATCTAAAATCCAGAAAAGAACTCATTCATATATTTCCTGCACTTGAGGCCAAAATATTAGAATTTACGAGGTAGTAGTTTTGCCACACTCATATTTATTAAGAAGAATATCAATAACTTTGTTTTCAAAACTCAAAGTCAATTTAATAATCCCTAAACTAAATTATAAAAATTACAAATTTTTAGACAATATCTAGGTTTAAAATTGCCCTCTTTCTATTTTCTTGATAAATCTCTGGGCACATGAAAAAAATAATATCTTTCTTTTATTCACTTTGCCTACTATCTTGTTTAACACTTTCCTATTCTCCAGACGCTTTTTCTATTTCTGATCAATTAAAAAAAGATTTATGCAACAAATTGTTCCATGGACCTTTGGCCAAAATGGAATTTTTAAGTAGTGGCTCAAAAGAACTCAATGATGTCGAATTTATTCACTCGTTCAGTAATAGCATTACTCCCAAACATAAAACTTTAACAGGACCCAGAAATCAAAGCTACTGGGCCAATAAAATTAGCACTCGATTCTATGGAAGTTACAAAAGAATCGATATGGGTAGGAAAAAAAATAATGACGAACTTATAAAAATTGGGTTAACAGAAGAAGCAATTAAATTTTTAATTCTTGATCACCCAGAGAACTCTAAATCTGGCCTTCAGGCCCTAGACATAGAAAAGTTTGACACTGAATATGACATTGAAAAATTTAATGGCCCTGTAAATATTTGGGGTCACGACATACTTTATTTTGTCAGAAGAAAAGGTGATATAAACCCTGTGGGTATTATAAGAATATGGTCATTACCTATCCAAGAAGAAGGAACTATGTATCATCAACATGTTCGTCTTTACCAAATTCTAACTGACGGAAATATTCAGATTGTAGGCAACTTTGAGTCTAACGAAGTCGTTTTAAAAATCTGAGAGAGAATAATGTAATCATTAGATTTTAAGCGGCCTTTGAGGGACCAAGATAGCGCTCTACGGCCTCTAAGAGTTCTTCTTTTTCGAATGGTTTCTGAACAACTTGATTTACAGAATAATCAAAAGCCTGAGAACAAGAATTGAAATCCACCGCCCCTGAAATAATAATAATTGGTACATTTGATTGATATTTTGTTCTTACTGCCTTAATGAAATCCATTCCATTCATTCCAGGAAGATTAAGATCGACAATCATTAAATCGGGTTTGAGCTCATTGATGTCTCTGATGATATCGTTAGGATTGTCAAAAACATACATATTGTAATCTTCAAGATAGAACATATATAGATTTTGCATTTCCTCTTGGTCTTCAAGAACAAGTATAGTTTTGTTGCTCATAGTACCCTCCAATAAGATTATCGGTAAAAAATCTTAAAAATGGAGCATAAATTTTTTACCAAAATCTTATCTGATAAAAAACCTTGGTCACAAGGTGACACCTAAAAGGTTTTAAATCACCACTTTTATTATATCATGGATTCAATATGTCCCCAAAATTCTTACAATATGTAAGACTCAAGATAGTTTAAGTTATTAATATTTAAGAGACTACATATGATCAAATCGATAATCTTACATTATAAGGGGGCTTTCAGCACACACAACCTCTTATATTTCCAGGAAGGAAAATTGATGTACAAGGAGGCATTTATGAAGATGGCAATCGCCGTAGAAAACTTAAAGCATCCCAAAAACAGATCACATTACCGAATCTGGTATCTTGAATCCGACCATTTAGGTAATGTTTTATCCATTGGAGCTCTCTCAAAAGAAGATCTAATTGCAGACCTTTTTAAGAGTTACAAAAAAAATGGGAAATCGAATTGGCGTGCTTTTCTCAAATCAAAAGAGGAATCTATTGAGATTGAACTTTTTGATTTTATGGCCCAGGGTATGTTCGAAAATACACATTTTGGGAATTTACCAACCCTTTGTGAATTTCAAGAAACTCTTGATCTACTACAGATCAACCTAGACGTTACTCCCATCGCTTGTTGAACGTAGGAGGAGTTCTCTCCTCCTACTTATATTTAAAATATCCTTCTTTATGTGTTTCAAAAAGCAGATCCATTATGCCCTTCAAAACTTCAACTTCATAAACAACAACCTGTCCATTTCCAGATCCGGCCTTTTTACAATTTTGAGTATTTTTTGCAATCAATACACCCTCTATTTTCGAACCATCTCCTGCTGAGATCATTTTTGGTCTAAACTCAAATGTTCCTTGATAACTGGCAATTGTATCTCCAACTCTATTTCCATCTAAAGCTGAAAAATGCAAAAAACTATAATCCTTTGAACCCGAAACTGAACACCGTGAAGATATTTTGGTACCATCCTCTAAATAACGAACACCTTCTTCCACGCCAGAACTGATAACGATATAGGCATATTCTTTGCCTTCATCTAATGGAGCTGTCTTTGGAACATAAAGATAGTTATAAATATTTTCTGGAGAATTAAAATTTCCAACAGAAAGAGGTGTTACATATTTACTCATAAATAACATGGGCACATAGAAATAATTAAATAATGGAATTCCTGAGGTTAATTCTTGTGGAGAACCCGCACACTCCACAACCGTTGATAAACCGATACTATCAGTACTCAACTTAAGATACAGTGGAAATTTTTTTTCATGTTCTTGAGTTGAACTGCCTACTATACTTTTAAGTTTAACAGAGATAAATCCTAGTCTGGTTTGAACTCCTTCTAAAAAATCTTCTCTATTTCCATCAAAAGGTTTTGGTAAAATCAGCTTTAATTCAGAGAATTGAATGTTTCCTACGCTAGCATTACTGTCATAAAATTTTTTTCCACGTTTATTTCCTCCAGAACCAGCAGAATAGAGCTCTATGTCAGGAAACTTACTTTCATCTCCGGCCCTAAACTGAACTTTATCCAGTGATGCCGTACAACTCTTTCTACTATAAGTTAAATTTCTAATGATCGTGTAAATATCAAAAACTTCAGATTTTGCGGTAATTTTTTGCTGTCCCTTATTCATTTGAGACATCGTATGCATCAACACATAAGAGAGAATTCCACTTATTGAGACAGCTATCAGTACCTCAACCAAAGAAAATCCTTTTTTGCCATTTTTCATTATATCCCCTCAAATACTTATTTTAATAATTCAATGTCAATCTTGAGAACTTCAAATAATTTATCAACTAATTCAGATGAAGATGTTTTTTTACCAGGAATAAAATACATTAATGCTAACAAGACCTGTCCTAGCAGTGGTATAAAGAGTAGAAAAAAACTAATTAAGGCCAACTTAAAACTTATAAAACCAAAAATATCGAAAACTCTTTTCAAATAAGCGCAACAAAAAAGGTAAAACGTTCCTAAAAACAGCAATATCAGTTTCAAAAAAGGATAAATATCTGATGCGGTTACCTGAGTTTGTGACATTTTTGGATTGGATTTTTGCTCAGCATTTTTAAAAATCTCTTTGGTAATTGAGTCAATTTCTTTTTTCGCTTCTTCTCTAAAAGATTGATTCATATAAAAAAACAAAATCGATGATAAAAAAAATATACAGAAAAAAGTAATGATATACTTCATTCTTCCAAGGTAACCATTCCATGAAAACGGATTTATTTTTTCCATTATTTTTCCTTTGTAAATTAATTTTATCTGATTTTATCAACTTATTGATGAAAAAAATTAAAAAAACAAAATACGCTCCGCATTACTCCAAGTTTTACTTAGTCAAACCTGATTGCCTGTGGATGATTTGTAACAATAGGTCTATACTCCCGAAGTATTTGCTCAAAAATAACAGGAGGACGAATGAAACCACTTATCGTTGTTTGTGATGGGATGGATAAAGAAGAATATAATAGACTTTTGGGTGTTTCACAATTTGAAGTACGTGGGCCAAAACTCTCTCAAGAAGAAATCACCCAACTTCTCCCAAATGCTGCTGGTCTTATCATTCGGTCCGCTACAAATATTACCGTAGAAACTTTAGAAAAAGCTCAAAAACTCAAATACGTCATTCGAGCAGGAGAAGGAACTGACAATATCGACTTAAAAGCATGCCAAACAAAAGGTGTTAAAGTTTCTAATACCCCAGGGGCGAATAATAACTCCGCAGCAGAACACGCTGTAGCTCTTTTAATGACCGTACTTCGTCACACGGCCGCTGCTGACAAATCGATGAAAGAAGGAAAGTGGGAAAAATCAAAATACACAGGAGTTGAGTTACTTAACAAAAAAGTTGGAGTAGTAGGATTTGGACGAATTGGACAAATTTTTGCAAAAAGAATTGGAGGATTTGAACCAGAAATTCTCTTTTATGATCCCTTTATTGAAAAAACAGATCTTATCTATGCCAATAAGGCAGAGTCTTTAGAACAGATTTTTTCTGAATGTGAAATTATCTCTCTCCACACTCCATTAACGGAGTCGACTAAAGGATTTGTAAATTCAAAACTTTTAAATCTTATGCAACCCAACTCTATCCTTATCAATGCTTCAAGAGGTGGAATTGTCAATGAAGATGATCTCTATTCTCTATTAAGTGAGGGAAAAATTCGAGGAGCGGGTTTTGATGTATTTAACTCTGAACCACTTGAAAAAGAAAGCAAACTATCAAGTCTTAGTAACCTTGTACTCACTCCACATCTTGGAGCATCTACAGAAGAGGCCCAGATCAGAGTTGGCGCAATGGCCGTTCAACAAATGCAAGAATTTTTCATTAATAACAATCTTTTAAATGAGGTAAAAGCATAATGCAAACTCTCGCAATTGTAGGTTCCCAATGGGGAGACGAAGGAAAAGGTAAAATTACAGATCTCTTATGTGAGAGATGTGACATCGTCGTCAGATTTCAAGGGGGCAACAACGCTGGCCATACAATAATTGTGGGGGATAAAAAAATTGTCCTTCATTTAATCCCTTCAGGTATACTTAGAGATCACTGCGTCTCTGTAATAGGACATGGTGTTGTTTTTGATCCAGAGGCCTTCAAAGTTGAATTAGCACAAACGCGTTTAGCAGGAATTGAAATCAACGAAAGAAACTTAAAAATTTCAAAGCATGCCAGTGTTATCACATCTTATCACCGCTTACTTGATGGACTGAGAGAAAATAATGGGCCTAGGAAAATTGGGACGACAGGTAAAGGAATAGGGCCGTGTTACGAAGAAAAAATTTCAAGAAAAGCGCTCAAATTAAAAGATTTAAGAAACAGAGATATCATTATTCAAAAACTTAAAGAAAGTTTGGCCGAAAAAGAAATTCTTTTCAATTATCTTTATAAATGTGAATACCCAAGTGTAGAAGAAGAAGCAGTTCGATTATTTGAACTCGGAAAAATAATCACTCCATTTATGACAGATACTTTTTATTTCTTAGATCAATCTATTCAAGAAAATAAAAAAATCCTCTACGAGGGTGCGCAAGGTGTACTTTTAGACATTGACTACGGAAGTTATCCTTATGTCACTTCTTCAAATACTTCTGCAGGTGGAATCTATACAGGAGCGGGCATTCCAGGAGGACAGTTAGATGAAGTTTTAGGAATTGCAAAAGCATATACAACCCGAGTAGGAGAAGGCCCATTTCCAACAGAACTTAAAGATGATTTGGGAGATAAAATTCAATCCATAGGGCATGAATTTGGTGCAACTACTGGTCGACGCAGACGATGTGGTTGGTTAGACCTCCCTCTTTTAAAGTACTCTGTAAAATGCTCAAATATCACTTCAATTGCTTTAACGAAGCTAGATGTCCTAACTGAGATAGACGAATTAAAAATTTGTGTAGGTTATAAATATAAAGGTCAAGAAATCACTTGCGCTACTCCTGGAATTGATCTTGAGGTTGCACAACCAATTTTTAAAACGATGCGCCCCTTCAAAGATACTTTCGAGACTGATGAGTACAGCGAAGAGCTTAGAGAATATATTTCCCTGATTGAAGAGTTTACTGGAATTCAAGTTGGTATCCTTGCCTATGGGCCAGAAAGATCTCAAATAAAATTTTTAAAAAATTACTTTCAATAAATTAATTGAAGGGCCGACCGTTTCATGAGAACGAGTTGGTCCTTTGGTTCTTTGAATATTTCAACTTTATGCCCGTTGTACATAAATGCCATCTTTTGACAGTGTAGTTGAAGTCCTATTTTTCCATACTTATTTTGGAGGGAGTGAAGATATTTTTTATCTCCATATCGCTTATCTCCAATAATTGCATGTTTAAAATAAGCACAATGTTTTCTAATTTGGTGTTGTCTTCCCGTCTGAATTTCAACATGAAGCCTTGAAAAATATTGATTTTTTTCAACACATTTCCATATCGTTTTTGCTTCAATTCTTTCTTTTTTTAGTCCAAGTGGATTTTTTCTTCCCTCACATTTATCAGTTATTGGCTCTTCCCAAAACCCCTCGTCGGTAGAAACATTTCCTCTTACGATAGCGCTATATTCTTTTAGGGTACTAGAATCGGCCAAAATTTTTTGCATTTTTGCAGAATCCTCTGGGTTGAAAGCAACCATCATCAAACCACTTGTATCTTTATCAAGCCTATTGACCAGATGGAAATTTCGATCTGGATTTCCAATATGCAATCTCTCAACAACACTTTCGTATCCATTATGACAACTAACCCCACAAGGTTTATCTATCACCATAAATTCCTTATTTTGAAATTCTATAGGAAAAGGAGAATTCATTATTGGACTAGCTCCCCATAAATTTCTCCCATAACAGAAGATTGTAAAAAAGTAGGAATAATTTTATTAGAAAGATCCTGATCAGATTTCACAAAAACTCGAACAAAATTTGTTGTATAACCCTGCCAATGGCCTGCTTTATTTTTCTTTTCAAAAAGAACGTTATTAATCTTCCCAAGTTGTTCTTTTGCAAATCGACTAAGTTTAGCTTCTCCATATTGAGTTAATGTTTTGACCCTTTCTTTTTTTGTAGAAGCATGAATATGATTATCAAGTTTTGCAGCGGTTGTCCCTTTTCTTCTGGAATAAGGAAAAACATGAAAATGAGTGATAGGAAGTTCTTTTAGTAAATTAAAAGTATTTTCGAACTGTTTTTCTGTCTCTCCTGGATAACCTACAATCACGTCTGCTCCAATTGCAGCTTCAGGGAAATACTCTTTTATTTTGTAAATAATATCTCGATATTTAGCGACATCATAGCGACGTCTCATTGAGGAAAGTATTTCATCATCACCACTTTGCATTGGAATATGAAAATGATCCATGAACTTTTCTGAAGATTTCATCACTTCAAGTAATTCATCGTTTATAGTGTTTGCTTCAACTGATGAAAGTCTGAGTCTTTCAAGTCCTTCTATTTCTAATACTTTTTTAAGAAGATCAGAGAGTCTCTCTCCTGAGGAGCGTTCAAACTCTCCTATATTTACACCAGTAAGAACAATTTCCTTAAATCCGTCCTTTACAATGTTTGCGGCCTGGTTAACAGCATCTTCAATTGAAATAGTTCTAGAACGTCCTCTGGCCTGGGGGATTATACAAAAGCTACAAATATAATTGCAGCCGTCTTGAATTTTTAAAAATGCACGAGTGTGAGAGTCAGCAAGAGTTGTAGAGGCCCCCCAGAACTCGTTGGTACTATCAACTTTGACCATCTCTTCTTGCTCTTCATTAAGGTAATCGAAGATTTTAAATTTCTCAGAATTTCCTAAAACGAGATCAACTCCTTGCATGTTTCTTATTTTTTCTGGCTCCATCTGAGCGTAGCATCCCACAACGACGATTTTACCCTCTGGCGATGAATGATGTGCTTTTCTAATTAGATTTCTGCAGCTTGAATCAGCTCCATCAGTTACTGTACAGGTGTTAATCATAACCACATCAGCAGTTTCGCCGAAGTCTACAATTTCGTATCCTCTATCAACAAAGCCCTGGGCAATATGTCCTGTTTCAGAGAAGTTGAGTCTGCAACCTAATGTGTTGAGTGCAACTTTCTTTTTTGACTGACTCAATACGGGATTTAGTGAGATTTCATTTAGATGATCTATATTAAAGTCATTAAGGTCTAGTTCCATTTATAATCCATTTCTAGAATGCTAAAATCTAACGCACCTTAGTGAAATTTATTTCTTTTATCAAGGTGTATTTAGCTTATCTTAAAAAGTTTTTAAGATTTGTAGCTTTTTTTCCTAGAATTGGCATTGACAATACTTAGAGAATCCCTTAAATTTCATATCACTTCAGAAGGACATTACGGTCTCGTAGCTCAGTTGGTTAGAGCATCTCCCTTTTAAGGAGAGGGTCCTGCGTTCGAGTCGCAGCGAGATCACCATTTTCTTCTTCAGAAATTCCGTGCTCCCATCGTCTAGCCCGGTCTAGGACATCGCCTTTTCACGGCGGTAACAGGGGTTCGAATCCCCTTGGGAGTACCAATTTTTTTAAAAAAGCCCTGATTTTGCAGGGCTTTTTTATTTTTGTTCCAACCCAAATCCCCATAAGTTTGCGTCACACCAACCGATTTTTCTCTCTAAACATTTTTCTGAATCAAAAACATCCCCAATTTTCATCAGCTATTTACTCCGGATAATTATCCTTTACGAATTAAGAATTTGTTCCAAAAGAAATAAATTAGATCTGACAAAAAATATATTTTCTGAAGTTTAAAAATTAATTTTGGTAATTAATTGAGAAGTAAATAAATTCCTCAATTTTTATATCCTTTGATGAAGGATTCTTCATACATTAACCATCTTTTTGCAAGTTTTGCTGGTTCTTTTTGCCACTCGCAACTGCTGTTAGAAAAATTCGCTAGAGATTTCATTAAATCTTTAGGCGCATCTAATGGGAAATCTTCAAAATATGTTATCATATTATTTATTGTATCTACATTAAATCCAGAATCATTTGCGCATTTAGGATCATTGCTATAAAAAAAACTTAAAACTTTTTCTAAGTTTTTTTCAACAACTGGAGCAGCAGATTCAACTTTATAAATTGTCATGTGATGGAGAATTTCATTATATCTTTGGTTTGCATGACTTAAGCAACAACCCTTCCAATCTTTTTTATCTTGATTATAACTTTCAAGTAAAGTTAGCAGATACTGGTGAGTCTCTTGACGATGTTTTGATAATAAGAAATCTTTTAACATTACAAATCGAGAAAAACTTGGATAACTAAGTAATTCAAAAACTTCACTAGGCACCTGTGTAGGCGACATTTCTTTAATCAAAATAGCGGAATCAAACATATTACATTGCTCATAAGACTCAAGACAGTGGGCCTTTATAAAGCGAACTAATTTAACAACTGTCTCAGGGTCATTTTGTTTAATTAAATTCTGCATAGCTGGTTCTGATACAAATCTAAGTTTTTGAACAAGTAGTTTGAAAAGAATATCTTGAGAAGAGTCTGGGTTATTTGCTAAAGATATTTCATATTTGTATTTATTTTTTTTCTCAAGCTCAATTTTTTCATTTTTCTTTTGTCTTTTGTATTCAGAATATTTGTCTTCTATAATAGGAACAATAAAGAGATTAAATACTGAGATTATGATGATCACGACAAGAAGTATTATTAACCTAAAAATCCAAGTTGTTAAAGTCCCCGGCATATATTGTAGGCCAAGGTATAGTGCGACAAGTGCATTTATGAATAAAATAATGAAACTTCCTACTCCTAGAATTAAAGGCAACGGATTTATACCGCCTGAAGAACCTGAACCATGGCCTGAGAACAATTCTGCGAGTAAAATTGGTATGATTATAAGCGCCAGAAAACTTCCAAAATAATAAAATTTAAAAATAAAAAGCTCCTGGTTAGTCTGGATAAGATCATGAAGCTACAGAATCGAATAGAAAATCAGGCTATTTGGCCTTAATCATAAGAGAACCCTCAGCATATGATTCAAACTCAACAGTGCCTTGATTGATATTATCTATCTTTTTTACAATATCAGTGATTCGTTCTATGGCCTCTCTTATTTTATTATAGTTCTTATCAGAAAGGTCATCCTTATTTTCTTTTAGATTTCCCATCGCGATTGCCAATGGATTATTAATTTCATGATTATATGTAATAATCATTGCATTTAACGTTTCAAGTTTCTTTTTTTCAATTGAACTCAAATAGAAATTTTTAATCATGAGCTGATTACTTACCCTTGCTTTTGCAATCTGAACATTTACTGGCTTTGTTAAATAATCATTAGCTCCCAAATTCAACGCCTCTACAATATCATCAGTTTCATCTCTGGCCGTAACCATAATAATGGGAAGTTCTAATGGCTGATAAGTTTCTCTTAGTTTTCTAAGAATTTCAACACCTGTAATATTTGGCATAATTACATCTAAAAGAACCAGATCGAAATCTCCACTCATCACAGTTTCAACACATTTTGTTCCATCACTTAAAAATTCAGTTTCTAGATCCTCTTTGAGAAGCTGTTTGGACAAGTATTTTCCATTAACCATATCATCATCAACGACTAATACTTTAGATTTTTTTTTCATGCTGCATTCTCCCCTTTGATCAAAAGTTCGACTTCTGAAATGAGTTCAATGACCAGCTCATTTAGAACTTTAAAATCATTTTCAAGATTATCAGATTTTTTAGATCTACCTTTTTCTTCAATGACAAAAGCTGCATCAGTTACTTTTTGAGCAAAGAAGTTGCTACAGGCACCTTTAATTGTATGGGCCTCTCTTTCTATGGCCTCGAAGTTTTTATCAGCAATGGATTTTTCTAAAAGATTGATATTTCTTTTACTTAGAGCTCTAAGCTCCTCAAAAATTTCAGACAATAGTTCTAAATCGTTATCAAAATGTGTGAGTAGTTTTTGCTTATCAATCATGACACTTCTCCAAATGTAATTTCATTACCTTTTCGGAAGAGACATGAAAAAAATAAGCTAAAAAAAAACCTGTTAAAACAAGAGCTTAATTACCATGCCTTAAGGTTAAAACGTTGCATGGAGCGTGTTTCACAAGATGATCAGTAAATGAAGAACTAAATAGACCTTCAATACCATGTTTACCCCTAGTAGCTGTAATGACTAAATCTGCTTTGACTTCTTTTAGATATTCGATAACTTTTTCTTTAGGCCCATAATCAAAAAAACACTTAGTTGAAGAATTTTTTAATTGCTGCTCATTGAGTAGATTTTTTCCAAAAGATTGGAGAATATCAAGAACTGATTTTTCAATTTCAACTTTTTGTTCTCCATCAGGATAAATATGAGGAGGGACCATATATCCATAATTTTCTTGTTTGAAGACATGTAATAAGGTGACCTCTGAATCATCAATAAGATAGCTTCCCTTAAGATCTTCGACCATACTCTTTTGCATTTCTTCTACCATTGGTACACAGATGACAACTTTGCGCATATCTTCCCCCTATTTTCGACTAAAAACTAACATTTTTTAAGTTCAATATTAATAGCTTTTGCATATATAAACACCCTATGTTAATCATATTAGTGACTATTGTCGATGATTGAATTTTGAAAAAAACATGATTCAGCTTAGGTAAGGCCGAATATTTTACGCAAGACATAATTATGAATAAAACAAAAAATGAACTACCACACCATTGCGAAGATTGCCCTTCAAGGGGAAAAGGTATTTTTTGTGAACTTGAAGCAATGGCCCTAAAAGACTTAGATCAACAAAAAGTAGTTAATACATACAAAAAAGGACAGACACTATTTGTAGAAGGTAATCCCCCCTATGGACTTTATTGCATTAGTTCTGGAAATATTAAAATCACTAAGATGAGTCCAGCTGGCAAAGATGCCCTGGTAAGAATTGCAACCGACGGAGATGTCCTAGGCCATAGAAGCATTTTTACAGATGAACATTATCAGGCCACAGCAACAGCAATTGATGACACCGTTGTTTGTTTTATAGACAAAAGTTATATTATTTCACTAGTACGTAAACGACCAGAAGTTGCTATTCAACTCATTGAAAAACTAGGTAGAGATCTTGGAGCTTCAGAAGACAAAATTGCTTCGTTCTACCAAAAAAGCGTGAGAGAGCGCTTAGCTGAACTCCTTTTATTGCTTAAAGAATCTCATGGAGTAAAGGAGCAGGGTCGATGGAAAATAAATTTAAAATTAACTCGTGAAGAAATGGCCTCAATCATAGGTACCGCTTCAGAAACTCTCATACGTTTTATTTCAGAGCTCAAAGATGAAGGACTTATTGAGCAAGAAGGTAAAACCCTTTTTGTAGTAAAGGAAAAAGAGCTCATAAACCAGGCCTCATTAAATTACTAAACTATAGTTTTTTAGATAAAAAAAACTGATCTATGTAATATTTCTGAAAGGCAAGTACCGATATACTTGGCACATGAGAAGGTTACGAAACTCAAGACTATTAACAGATGAAGAATTGGCAAATTTCACTAAGTTTGTGGGACCTAGAACTTATCATACAAGTTCAATCATTATATATGAGGGCCATTACCCACATGTCGCCTTTTTGCTTGTTGAAGGAAACATCGAAATAGTTAAAAGAAATAAAAAAGTTTTTGATGTCAAAAAAGGCGTCATTATTGGACTGAGTGAACTTCTCAACGAACGTCCCTGCAAGTATAGTGTGAAGATTAATGCAAATAGCAAAGTCTGTATAATTGACAAAAGTACTCTAGATAAAATTTCAAAACTAGAGGATAACAAAATAAAAAATATTATCTCTAGTTCTTCAATGGCCTGTTAATTTAAAAACAAATTTAGAATCTTTTTAAACATTTTTGATCTTGATCAAAGTCTAGATGTTAAAGAATAGCTATGTTTTAATTAGGTCAGGAGGATTGTATGTCAATTTCAGAAAACTTTGATTTCGTTTCGGCCTTAATTGGTGGAGTCCTTATAGGGATAGCAACTTCATTACTTCTTTTTCTGAATGGAAAAATTGCAGGAATAAGTGGAATTACCAAAAATATATTAAGTAACCTACATTACAAAGAAAAAGTATGGAGAACTTTATTTGTCATTGGTCTTATGGCGGGAGGATTATTTATTCAAAAAATATATCCGGAAAATATATACAAATCTTACTCCCCTAACTTTATTCTTTCTATTCTTGGTGGACTATTAGTTGGAATTGGAACGTCTCTAGGAAATGGTTGCACATCGGGACATGGAATATGTGGAATAACCAGAAGATCTAAAAGATCAATTATTGCAACGATAACTTTTATGTCCTTTGGAATTTTAACAGTCTATTTTATGAACCTATTAGGAAAATTAGTATAAGGAGACTTCTCTATGTTTAACTTAAGTGCTCTCATTACTGGAATAATTTTCGCAACAGGTTTAGGGCTATCAGGAATGCTTGATCCTAGAAAAATTCAGGGTTTTCTAAATATTTCAGGAAAGTGGGATCCAAGTCTGGCCTTTGTGATGCTTGGAGCTTTAGCTATCAACTTTGCGCTCTATCCTTTTATCACAAAAAAACAAAAACCCATTTGCCATCACAATTTCAGTATTCCAACAAATACTGTAGTCAATAGAGGACTTATTATTGGTTCGGCCATTTTTGGTATTGGATGGGGAATAAGTGGACTATGTCCAGGGCCTGCATTGGCCAGTATGTCATTTCAAAATCCTCAAGTGTATATCTACACTTTTTCAATGCTCTTTGGTATGTTTATGATGGAGAAATTTAGAATAAAATAGAGTTCATTTTCTTAAAGGAAGAGCGAGTGAGATTCATTATATTTTTTATCAGTTTATTTTTATCAAGTGGCATTTTTTCCTTCGAATGGATCACTGAAAATCTTGACCAGGTATTCAAGCAAAATCATGAAAAACCCTACTTCATTTATTTTGGCGCAAAATGGTGTCCACCTTGCAATATGATGAAAAATGAAATTTTTAGTCATTCACTTTTCAAAAAGTCTATAGAACAATTCAGTGCTATCTATATTGATGGAGATCGTGAAGACTCAAATATATGGTCAATGAAATTTAATGCGAAATCATATCCTACAATGATCGTCCTAGATAAAAACTTAAAAGAAATCTCTAGAATGCCAATTACAAATGATATTAATCTCTATATCAGCATGCTTGAAAAAGCTAAAAACTCATCTATTTCAATTAAAGAACTTCTTGAATTATCTAAAAGTAAACCCTTAGAAATGAATGAAATTGAACGCATCATTGGCCACTCTTGGTATCAAGACGAGGGAATCTCAGCAAAAGAAGACGAAATGTCAGAAATCTTTAAAAATTTAAGTTCTCAACCTAAAACAACAAATGAGCAAAAAAAATATTTACTCGTCTTTTCTTTATTTTTTAAAACAGGTGATGATTCCAAAACATTTTCTGATACTGAATTAAAGCTCTTTGAAAAACTCTTTTTTGAAGTTGATCACCCTTATTTTTTAAGTCTTCTTTCTTATAAACTCTCTAAATATGTAGATTCAATAAAAGATACGACGAAGAAAGATATTCAATTAAATTATATTTCAAGAAAATTACTAGCTAAAATTCAATCTGATTTGGTTGATTCAACGACAAAGATAAGTTATTTTTCTTCTTTAATTGAAATCTATTCACATCTCCAGAAAAATCAAAAAAAGCAAATAAAGGATCAATTCATTGCATTTCAAGAAAATCTACTAAAGGAAACTCAAGATCAAAACAAACGACATTCTATCATTTCAGAAATTATGTACAACCTTGTTCAGCTAAAAGAATATGACAAGGCCATCAAGATTGGTGAAAATGAAATTTCAGCTTCTCATTCTCCATATTATATTATGAGTTATTTAGGTCTTGCCTATAGGGAGAAGGGAGATTTTGAAAATTCTCTTGTTTGGCGTAGAAAAGCATTTGAAACCGCAGATAATCCATCTCGAAAACTCAAATGGGGGACTTATTACTTTAGAGAACTTGTCAAACTTAAACCAAAAAAAGCAAGCAAAATAAAAGAGCTTCTTAGTGAGGTACTTGTTCTTACGACCCAAGTGAAAGGAATCTATCTAAAATCTGATGAAAGTAGTTCTCTTAAAATTCTAAAAAGCTCAATTGGCAAACTAGATAACTTTAACGAGATAAAGCAGTTTGCAGTGATTCAGGCCCAGAAATATTGTGCAAAATCAGATCAATTGGCCGAATGTCAAAACTGGATTAATAACTTAAAGAAATTATAATTGATTCGGCACAAATCGCCTAAAGACTAATAGATTAAAATTTTATATCCTAGATGCATGTTTTCTAAAAAAGAAGAATACCGGGCCGTTGCTTATTGTATTATTATAATGTTTATTTTTTGCTTTCATTTCTTTGCTGCTAAAGAAATCATGAAAGAGGTGCCTCCTCTTGTACTAGCGGCCATGCGAGGGTTAATTGGAGGAATCCCTCTGTATCTAATGTACTATAAAAAAGTTAACCCAGCACTTAATAAGACAAATATCATTAGCGTGACAATTATTGCTTTTTTAGGATTTTTTATAAACCAAATCTTTTTTATGGTAGGACTCAAAAACTCTAGCGCCCTCAATGCATCTATTATCATTAACACTATACCAATTGCTTCAACTTTCATGGCAATCATGTTTGTACTAGAGAGCTTTACAGTCAAAAAAGTATTAGGAATAACTTTAGGATTTGTTAGTGTTTTAATTCTTACACTTCAAAAACAAAATGGGGCCAATCTTGATTCAAGCATTTTAGGAGATGTTAATATTTTTTTAAATGTCATTTCATTTTGTTTTGCGATGACTTTGGCAAAAAAAATAATGTCTCAAGATTGTCCTCATGAATTGTTGTCTGTTGGAATGTTATTATTAGGAGGACTTTTTTTAATTTCAATCTCAGCAATGGATATACCTTCATTTTTTAAATATTCATTTAAAAATCTATGGAATTTTTGTGTTATGTTTTTTGAAGTTATCATTTCAACATCAGTTGTCTATTACTTAAATTTCAAAGCTCTTCAGATATTACCTCCATCAACGACAACTATTTTTATCTACTTTCAACCTCCCATCACTGCCATATTGGAATATTTTTTCTATAACAAAATCCCTTCAATAATTATGTTGCCTGCCTTCTTAGTCATTTGTTTTGCAGGATATCTAGTGGTCAAAAAACCAACCATTCCCAAGTCCCATGAAGAAAATTTAGAGAATGTGGCTTAATCTATAGAGATAATTTCAAAACTTTTTTTATATGATTTTAAGTCATCTGGAATATTATGAATAATTTCATTTTGAAGAGCATTAATAATTTTTTCTTTTAAAAAAATTCTTCTATGAACAAGTGAAATTTCTCTGACTGCATTCACTTCTTTTAGAGTTTTAATTTGCTTTTTTTTAGATTGTAATTCTCTGGCGGCCAGATAGGGAATCAATGTATGCCCACCATTGTAATCAACTAGTTTGATCATCGTTTCGATCGATCCGCTCTCATATTTCAAATTTTTAGATTTGAACTTTGGGACTGAAGTATTGCAAATATTCAAAACTTGATTTCTAAAACAATGTCCCTCAGTGAGTACCCATAAGTCATTTGACTCGATATCCTTTTGGCCAAGTTGTGACTTGGTATAAAGTGGTGAACTTGGAGATACATATCCTAAAAATGGTTCATAAAAAAGTACTCTTTCAACTAACTGATCATCCTGAAGTGGAGTAACTAATAAACCTGCATCAATCTCATCATTTTTTAAAGCTAGTACGATTTTGTGAGTTTGTAGTTCAACTATTTCTAATTCAACGTCTGGGTAGTTTTGCATAAACTCATATGTAAACAAAGGAATTACATAGGGCGCAAGTGTTGGAATCACTCCAAGAATAAACTTTCCTCTCACAACATCACTATCTTGTTCTAGAAGAGTTTGGATTTTATAAAATTCCGTAACAACGACTTTTGCTTGATTAATTAATATTTGTCCTTCAGGAGTTGTTAAGATGGGGTTTTGTGATCGATCAAAAATAATAATGTTTAGTTCTTTTTCAAGTTTTTGCAATTGAAGGCTTAGAGTTGGTTGTGCAACATGACATTCTTGTGCAGCTCTACCAAAATGTTTATATTTATCTACGGCCAGCACATATTCTAATTGTGTAATTGTCACGACTTTTAATCCCTACTTAAACATGCTACAGAACACCAATTATTGTAAGGGAGTTAAATTGAACAGTACAATTAATATTTTAGATCAGATTTCTGTACTTGACTGGCTTATTTTTACATTTATCCTTGTACTTACTTTAGCAATGGTCATTTACGGAAATCTTAGGAAAAATAATTTAAAAGAAAGTAATGAGTTTTTAGATCATTTACTCATGGGAAGACAACTCACCCTCCCACTTTTTGTCGCCACACTTGTGGCCACATGGTATGGGGGAATTTTTGGTGTCACTCAAATCGCTTTTGAGAGTGGGATTTATAACTTTATTACTCAAGGTGTTTTTTGGTATATCGCCTATTTAATTTTTGCTTTTTTTCTAGTTGATAAAATTACTCCCTATAAGGCCATCACTCTCCCTGACCTTCTCGGTAAGATGTTTGGGCCCATTTCTTCAAGGATTGGAGCACTCTTTAATTTCCTTAATGTCGTCCCTGTGGCATACACAATAGGCCTAGGTCTCTTCACCCAAGCTCTTTTTGGAGGTGAACTTTGGTCAAACATGCTTATAGGTATTGCCTTTGTCTTACTTTATTCAACAGGTGGAGGACTCAGATCGGTTGTCTATTCTGATCTGATCCAATTTTTAGTGATGTGTAGTGCTGTTTTTATCGTGGTTATTTACTCAATTATGGATTTTGGTGGCCCAAGTTTTTTACAAAATCATTTACCCATTTCATATTTCAAGCTTACAGGAAATCATTCGTTATCCACTACATTTGTTTGGGGCCTGATTGCCCTATCGACCCTCGTTGATCCAAATTTTTATCAGAGAGTTTTTGCAGCAAAATCACCACAAATTGCTAAAAAAGGTATCCTGATTTCAACTCTTATCTGGATATGTTTTGATTTATGTACAACTATGGGTGCCATGTATGCAAAAGCAGTTATTCCAAACTCTGAATCTGGACAGGCGTATATGATTTATGCACTTCAGTTACTACCTAATGGCCTTAAAGGTTTCTTTATGGCCGGCATTTTAGCGACAATACTTTCTACAATAGACTCTTACTTATTTGTGGCCGGAACAAGTTTATCATTTGACTTAACTGCAAAAAAACATCGAACTCTCTTTTGGCATCGACTAAGTGTTATACTAGTAGGACTTTTCTCTGTTTTACTTGCTCATTTTTTTAACGGAAATATTAAGAGCGTATGGAAAACTTTAGGCTCCTATTCTGCAGCATGTCTTTTGTTGCCAGTCCTAATAGGACATATATTTCCTGGAAGAATTTCTGACAGATCTTTTAGCTTTGCTTGTTTAGTCGGTGTTGTAGGTACAAGTTATTGGCGCACAGCAACTCACAATGGTTTTTGGAAAAACGTTGATGAAATCTACATAGGAACACTTTGTACTGGTGTAGTACTATTTACTTATATGGCCATCTATACAAAATTTAAAAAGAAAAAATCAGTTAGGATTTAACAGCCCCCTATTTCTCCATTATGATAACTTAAGAAAAAAGCTAGCGAGGAATTGCTCATGAAAGATAGTAAAGATAATAACGATCTGGCCCTAAAGTATCACTCTAGTGGGCGACCAGGAAAAATTGAAGTCCAATCCACTAAACCTACTCTAACTGCAAATGACTTATCATTGGCCTACTCTCCTGGAGTCGCAAGTCCTTGTTTGGAAATTGCAAAAAATCCCGAAGATGCTTACAAATATACGACGAAAGGAAATTTAGTCGGTGTTGTATCAAATGGAAGTGCAGTCCTTGGTCTTGGCAATATTGGAGCTCTGGCAGGTAAACCTGTTATGGAGGGTAAGGGAGTTCTGTTTAAAAGATTTGCAGACATCGATGTTTTTGATATCGAAGTTGATGAACCATCTATCGAGGGAATGGTTCGTATCGTAAAATCTCTGGAACCAACATTTGGTGGTATAAACTTAGAAGATATTAAAGCACCTGAGTGTTTTGAAATTGAAAAGCAGTTAATTGAACTTATGGATATACCAGTCTTTCATGATGATCAACACGGAACGGCCATCATTGCTGCTGCTGGTTTTATAAATGCTCTTGAAGTGATAGGCAAAAAGGCCAGTGAAGTAAAAGTTGTATTTAGCGGTGCGGGAGCAGCGTCTATGGCCACTGCAAATCTCTTCATGGAATTAGGTGTAAGAAAAGAAAATTTAGTGATGACGGATTCAAAAGGTGTCATTTATGAAGGCAGACGCGACGGAATGAATCCCTATAAAGAAAAGTATGCAATTAGAACTGAGGCCAGAACATTAGAAGATGCTATGAAGAATGCTGATGCCTTCATAGGTTGTTCAGCTCGAGGAGTTTTATCCAAAGAAATGGTCAAAACAATGGCCAAAGATCCAATCATTTTTGCCATGGCCAATCCAGAGCCTGAAATTTATCCCTATGAAGTTGAAGAAGTCCGTAGTGATGCAATTATGGCAACAGGAAGATCTGATTTTCCTAACCAAGTTAATAATGTACTAGGCTTTCCCTTTATCTTTAGAGGGGCCCTTGATGTACGCGCTAGAAAAATAAATCCAGAAATGAAAATAGCTGCTGTAAGGGCACTGGCATCTCTTGCAAAAGAAGAAGTTCCGGAAGAAGTAAAAATGGCCTATGGAAATAAGGAATTCTCATTCGGAAGAAACTATCTCATCCCTAAACCATTTGACAGAAGAGTTCTCACATCTGTGGCCCCTGCTGTTGCAAAGGCGGCCATTGAGTCAGGGGTCGCTCGTATTGAAATAAAGGATTTTTGGGAGTACACCAAAAACTTAGAAGAAAGACTGAGTTCTTCAGCAGAGTTTACAAAAAATCTAAGAGATAAATTATCGGCAAAAGTAAAAAAACTTGGCCGTCCAGTAAATATGTTATTTGCTGAAGGAAGTAACACGAGAATACTTCAGACGGCAAATTTGCTTTCACAGGAAAACAGAATCAACCCTGTGTTACTTGGAGACAAGGAAACTATACATAAAAAAATGGATGACTTAGGTCTTTCAAATTTGAAAGAACTTGAAATTATTACTCCTGAAAAACATCCAAAATTTAACGAGTTTTCTGAATTATTTTATAGAGAGAGACAAAGAAAAGGTGTTTCCTATAATTATGCAAGAGAATTAATGGGCCAGGAAAATTATTTTGGACCTATGTTAGTGAAGCATGGTATGGCCGATACAATGCTCAGTGGGCCAACTCAAACATTTCCGGAATGTTTTGTCCCAATTTTAAGAAGTATTGGAACTGTTGGTGATGTTAAGAGCGCTGGTATCTACATTCTTGTGTTTAGAAATCGAATCCTCTTTCTGGCCGATTGTACGGTTCAACCTGATCCCAGCAGTGAAGATTTAGCTGATATTGCTGCCAGTACTGCTCAATTGTATAGAAAAATAATGAACAAAAAACCAAAAATCGCGTTTTTGAGTTATTCTAATTTTGGTTCGTCAGACAATTCAGGACCTCAAAAAGTAAGACAGGCAGTTGAGATCACCAAAAATAAATTTCCAGAACTCATTGTCGATGGAGAACTTCAAGCGGATGTTGCGGTTAATTCTGCATTATTAGATAAATTATTTCCTTTTAATGAATTGAAAGGCCCTGCTGATATTTTAATATTCCCAGATTTGGATGCGGCGAATATTTCCTATAAACTCATCCAACAATTAAGTGATGCTTCGGCCATAGGCCCATTACTTACGCCTTTAAACAAAAATATAAACATCATTCAAAGAACGGCCAATGTTAATGAGATTGTCAATATGTCAATATTAACTTCCGTTCTTACATTAGAGGATATGGAGAGGTAGTTATGACAAAAAAAATTATTCAAACAGATAAAGCACCTGCTGCAGTTGGAACTTATTCACAGGGAGTTGAGGTTAATGGAGTTTATTATTTTTCAGGTCAAATTGGACTTGATCCTAAGACAATGGAGATGAAGGAAGGATTTCAAGGGCAACTTGATCAAATTTTATCCAATGTTGATGGATTACTAGAATCTCAACAGCTAGGTAGAGAAAATATTTTCAAAACAACAATATTTGTAACAGATTTAGTTAATTTTCCACTTGTCAACACTGCATACGAAAATTATTTTTCACGGCCTTATCCGGCCAGATCTTGTGTTGAAGTGCCTGCTTTACCTAAAGGTGCCCTGGTTGAAATAGAAGTTTTGGCCTCAAAAGATGTTTGAAAGTAAATATGTTTTTGAAACAAAACGCACGAAAGTCAAGCGTTACATAAAAAACTCCATTTTATCTTGCTTCTTGGCCTTCGTGGTTTATTCAATTTTTAGTGTTATTTTTGTGCTTTATTCACATCACCAAAATAAACTGTCTGCAAGACATTATTTTAACCGTGGGCCAGATCTGATTGTCGTTTTCACTGGTGATAAGGGTAGAATTCCTTATGCGATAAAGATGGCCAAGGAATACCAACTCTCGAAGATATTTATTACCGGTGTTCACAATAGAAATTCAGTTGAAAGTCTACTAACCAAGTTAGAAATTGGTGAGAACATAGATGTTAGTCAGCTTGAAATTGACTACTTGGCCAGAAATACTGTTGAAAATGTACTCTCTACACTCAGGTACATACGGTCCCAAACTGCAATGGAAGAAATTTTGATTATTTCACATGACTATCATATATTAAGAATTCAAACATTGATTGAAAGCATTCGTTCAAATGATGATCCTTACAAATTTTTTTATTCTGGTGTAAAAACAGATTACTCTCAGTGGCGTAATATAAAAATTCTCTATAAAGAGTTCTTTAAACTTATAAGAGCAACCTTATTTGTTTTCCTATGGGTTGATGATGTGAGACCAGATGATGTTAATATTTAAAATAAAAGGACCTTTTTAGGGCCCTTTTATTTTTTGAAAATATTTTCACATTTATTGATTTCAGAGTTGTTTTTACTTTCACTTTTTTTGTTTCTTTTGCGTGCATGATAGTACTTTTTAGTTGGTCTTAAAAACAAATCATACAATGATCCAAATATTTTGTACTGATAATTTTCATACGACCATTGAGAAGTCAAAAGGAATGTGAAGATAGCAAAAATAAAAAGATAATAAAACTCATCATACAATTTTTCAAATACTAGATTTTCTTTATCGAAAGAGTCAACGAACATTGAAACCGCTAAAAGAGTTGTTAACATTGCCCCAAATAATAAAGTACTAAAGAATTGAACTCTAGGATTTGCTTGATTTACTTTCGGAGGGATTTTTCTTATTAAATCAACCGAACTATTTATTCTTTGAATGATTTGATCTTTTGATAGATTAAGCGATGATTTTGATTTTAATATATTCTGAATATTTTCAATGGATTCTGTCGCCAATTTATCATTTTTATTTTCAACTCCTGAAATATATGTGGCCATTTCTTTAAAGAGTTCACCATTATTTGAATACATTAGCTCTTTCATCTTTTTAAAATCTTTTCGTGAAATTTTCATACCAGTTTTTTCAATAATCTTACTTTCATATTCATTGAGATAATCATTTTGAGAAATCTTTTTTCCATCTAATGTTTCCTTCATAAGCATATTATGTGCAGAAATCATTTCACTTAAATTATTGTTTTTCGATGCAGTATAGATTTTTTGTAATGCCTTCTCAGTTTTTTCAAATGATTTCTGGACTCTTTGATCCTCTATTTCATTACCTCTGGCCAGAGCAGTCCATGGCCACATATAAGTTCGAATTGCTGCTATAAGAATAAATAGTGAACCCATAATTGCTTCTGAAAACACTTGTTCCGAAAAATATAATCTAAAAAATACCATTGATATTAATGAAGCTTGCATAGTTCTAAATAAATTATAAATTTCTTTTTGGTAATATCCTCCGATATTATTTTCTTTAAAATTTAAAAGTGCCTTAGTCCATTTAAATAGACCGGCCCAAGCATTTTCTCTACGATTTGAAAATTTTAAAAACTCCTCGTTTAGAGGAACAGACTGAGAATTTAGTCTTCTTCTTTCAAATTCATTGTTGTATGTTTTCTCACTTTCCAAGGATTGAGAAATTAACATTCTCCTAGGGCCTGCTTTCATACAATGAACATAGAAATTAAGTAAAATATCTTGAAAATGTTCTTTAGTAGTAAAAAATATATTATCAAAAACATGAGATATAACGTTTGGTTGTTCTAAATCAGCTCTTTTACCAAATAAAGCTGTCATGTACACAACAATGACATGATCTTGAAGCCATTCAGAATTGACTTGTCTAGAAACAAATTTATTTGCAACAACAGAGCCTAAGAACTTAAATTCATCTTCACTAAAACTCCCCAAAATCTTCCAAAGTTTTGAAGTTTGAGGAGTTAATTTACTTTTGTAATTATATAACTTCCATTTTTTACTTTGAGTCTTCTCGAAATATTTTTTCCCGATTGCTATAAGTTCTTTAAGATTATCCTGGTCCTCAAGATCAATCTGGTCATAATCTTGTTTTGAAAGGACTTCTCTATAAAGTTCTTGAGAAATGTATCTATGTTTTTCAGAAAAATCGTTATCAAAGTTTCTTTCAAAAAATTCTTCTGCACTCATTCTTTGATTATGTAATCTGAATAGAAAATCTGTCGTAACTGGATCTTTTTCAGTCATAACTAATGAGGCAATGTAATTTACTAAGATGACCGCTTTACGCTCTTTACTTTCAACTTTCTTTAGAAGATCCATTTTCTTTTTGTATTTATCTCTACTGCTTTGAACATAACGCTGAAAAATATTACCGTTTCGTAGTTGTTCTACATTTTTTTCTCCTGCTATTATTTCACCTAAAAAGGAAGGAAGAATATTATTTGTTGCAAGTAGTACTCGTTTTTGACTTTTTTCATCTATGGCCGTTTTAAACGGGGAAAATCCTGCTTTCATTACTTCCATTGCTTGTTGGCCAGAAGCTTTATCAATCCAATTTGGAAAAAACCAAATCAAGTATCTGTATAATCTAGACATACTTGTAATCATCTTTTGAACAAGATCTAGATCTTTATAAATACTTAGAATTTTATTGGTTTTTATTTTTAGATTTTGCGATATCGAATTTTTTCCTTCTTTAGCATTTTTTGTAGATATATAATTAATTAATCGTACACTTGGAATGGAAACTGCACTTATTATCAATACGAGAGGATAGAGCATCATGAGTAGGGTTGATCCACTTAATAGTGCCCCTCTATACTCAGCATCGCTGATAATTCTGTGAAATTTGCTATCAGCAAATAAATCTAAGGTATTTTGGATCCAATCTGGAAAACTCGTCCATAATTCAGTTGTACCAATATGAAGCGAAGTTCCGATAGTGACAGTTATCAAAGTTATTTTTGTAATTTTTTTAATTAACCCAACATTTATTTTTGAAAAATCCCAAAAGCCTTTTTCTTTTTGAGCAATAAGTGATTTATTTTTTAAATATTCTTCAATATAGGCAAATAAACTAATATTGAAATCACCTGATCTGATCTGTTCTAAAACTAAGTTTCTTTTTTCAATAAGAAAGTGCTTATCAGCAACTTTTGCGCTATTGATCGCTATTTGTAAATTGGTCAAACTTTTATAAGCTTGCCTTATAACAATTTCATAAGTTCTCTTCCAACCAATGCCAGATATAAATTCAAAATTTAGTCCATATTCTTCATTATCTTTCAATTGATCAATTGTATCTTCAATACTTTTTTTATTTATTTTAGAAAATATTTTTTTAACTTTTTCCTTGTATTCATTTTCTGTATTTTCATTTAACTCATCATCAAAAAAATCCCAAGCAACCTTATTGGGGTTTACATCTTCATTTTCCTCTAATCTATTATCCATCCCTAAAAGAATTCGTAACTCTTCTTTTATAGATGTATTCACTTTATATTTTTCAAAAATATTATTTTTATACTCTCTCGCTCTTTTCTTTATCAATTTCTGTATTTTTTCATCACCTTTAGGTTTATACTTTTCAGTTAATTCTAAAGTCTTATATGATACTAATCCACGATCAAGTCTGTACAAACTAGGCCTAGGCGAAGAATCAATCAAATTTTTGATTTCACTAATTTTAAAAGAATCACTCTCCAAATCTATTCCTGAAAAATTCTCATCATCAATATAGTTTTTTAATAATTCTAAGATTAATTCTTTTTGTGAGGAACTTTTTTCCAGTTCTCCTTGATTTTTGAATTCTATAAATTGATTTGTCTTTTTTAATAGTTCATCAATATAGTATTTTAAAATTTTGGGATATTTACCAACATTGGGCCTATTTCCATATACGTTCCACATTTTTTTATAATTTTCAAAAAAACTTTGCTCTATAACCTGGTTGTTGGCCATTGCTGCTTTTAAAGAAAAAATGAGACCACCTTGATGTAATTTTTGTGCAATAACTTCATTTGATAAAACTCCTTCAACGGTTCTTTCTTTTGATTCGATTGAATTATAAACAACAATTTGTCCAGACTGTATCTTTGGTCTCTTATCTTGGCCCTCTTCAAAAAGGATCTTTTTTTTATTGGGTGAATCTTCAATAAATTTTAAAACTTCATTCTTACTAAATGGACGAGTTCCTCTACCAATCACAGCTAATTTAGTGTTTGAATTAATACTTTCTTCTGGTATCGCCGTGTCTTTATCAAAATGATAAATTGTAAACATTGGCAAAGGTGATCTAAAAGCAAAGTGTCTTACAAAGTATTTATCGAGAACTATAATTTTTTTTGTATTTGTTCGTTTTACTTTAACTATGAGATACACATTTTTGGGCATTTCATATATATCAAATATTTCAAGGCCATCAAAAACTTGCTTAACAACTACATCTTCTTCAGAAACACCTAAGATTGCTAATTTATTTTCTTCAACCTTAAACTCAATATCATCATAAGAAAATAATGGCACATGCTCATCCGTTGTCCCTATTTCATAAATATTTTCTTTTTTCTTATCAATCACTTTTTGATCTAAAAGCATAAATGGATCCAAAACCTCTCTCGGAATATCTTGCAATTGGCCCTTTTCTAATGCTGTTATGATTTCATTTGTTTCTTTTAATTCTGTGACATCTCCAAAAACACTCGGATCATCTAATTCTAAAAGTTGAGTCATGTTTATCAGAGGTTCTTTTTCTTGAGCACTTAGGATTTGGTATGGGACTAGAGTTGAAAGTAAAATTGAAATCGTAGAAATGAAGACGGTAATATTTTTTGAAACTCTTTTAACCACGTGAACCTCCAAGCACATTTGGCCTTCAGAACAAAGGCCGGGGGAGAATGAATAAACTTTAAAAAATGAACTGAAACTAAAAATATTATCTATTGAGTAAAAAATATTACATTTAAACTAATCTTATGTTTTTTTTACATTGTTTTAAATCATATACTTATATATTTAAGCAAAAGTTATACTTGCTATTAGTTATATTTCTTACATTTAAAAGCAAAAATACTAAACAATTAACTCTTACTTTAGCGCTGATCGCGGCCGAAAAATGCTTAAAACGAGACACATACAATTGAACGTATTTCCGCAGAAACTAAAAAAATGAATATTTTTAAACTCTATTAACTGAAATGACTTCTTCAATTGATTCAATTGAACTAATGACTTTTAAAAGTTCAGAATAATCTTTTACTTCAACTTCAAAAACAAAACTGCCTTTTCTGTCAGGAAGTGATTTTGCAATCGCAGATCTAATATTTATTCCAATTCCATTTATATGTTTTGAAATTGAAGATAATATACCAGGCTTATCATGCGTAATAGCTCTAATACTTACAGGGTGTTTAAAACCAAATTCAGGATTCCATTCTACGTGAATTTGCCTTCCATGCTCCGTTGCATGAACTCTCAGACAATCTAATTTATGAATCGTAATTCCTCTTCCTCTAGTAATATAGCCTACGATCTCATCACCTGGAATTGGATTACAACATCTGGCCATTCTAACCATAATATCATCAATTCCATCAACAATAATCGCATTGTCTTTATTGGCCTTGCGCCTTACTGTTTTAGACAATTTTTTTGAATATGAATCTATTTCTTCTAACTTTTTTTCTTCTTCTTTTGCTTTACTTGAAAGACCTGGAATTACTTCAACCACTTCTTTGGCCGTATACTTTCCAGAGCCAATGTCTATGAAAAGTTCATCTTCATTCTTTGCGCTAAACCTCTCAAAAATAACTTTATACTCGTCTTTTTTTTGCATTGATTTGAGAGATGTTTTAAATAGCCTGAATGTCTTTTCAAGAATATCCCTGCCGGCCTCTCTCCATTGCTCTCTTTCTTGTTTAAGTAGCCAAGCTTTAATTTTTGACCGAGCACGAGAACTTCTAGCAATATTTAACCAATCCTTAGATGGACTTTGAGTCTTACTCGTGAGTATCTCAACTGTGTCTCCTGATTTAAGTGTATACTTAAGCGGAACCATCTTGCCATTAACCTTTGCTCCAACACATCTATTTCCTACTTCAGTATGAATTGTATAGGCAAAATCTAGAGGAGTTGATCCTTTTTTAAGTTCAAATACATCTCCATCTGGAGTAAAAGCAAATACTCCCCCTATATCCAAATCATTTTTTACAACATCCATGAACTCAGAACTATTTTGAACATTTTGATTAAATTCTAGAAGCTCCTGAACCCAATCTAATTTTGTTTTTCCACTGGCCATTCCTTCTTTATATTTCCAGTGAGCAGCAACTCCTGTTTCTGCAACTTCGTCCATTTCATAAGTTCTTACTTGTATTTCAATTCTCTCTGCCTTTGGACCTATAACCGTTGTGTGAAGTGATTGGTAATTATTAACTTTAGGAATAGCAATATAATCTTTAAATCGTCCAGGAATCGGTTTATACGATGAATGAATGATTCCCAAAACTTTATAACACTCAGCAATTGTTGGAACTAAAATTCGAAAGGCCAGCACATCTTGTATCTGTTCATAATCCACACCGCGAGATCGCATTTTTTTGTATATAGAAAAAAAATGCTTTGGACGACCTTTAACTTCTGCTTTAACTGAAAACTCTAAAAGTTTTGTGTGCAGTTCATCGCCCACATCGCGTATATAGCGTTCACGCTCCGATTTTTTCATGGCAACTTTTTCTGCCAATTTATAATATACTTCTGGATGTAAATAACGAAGACAAAGATCTTCCAATTCTGATTTTACAGAGTTTATCCCAAGTCTACTGGCCAAAGGAACATAGATATCTAATGTCTCTTTTGCTTTTATTTTTTGTTTTTCTTCGGACACATATTGAAGAGTTCTCATATTATGCATCCTATCTGCAAGCTTTACAATGATCACGCGAATGTCTTTGGCCATTGCAACAACCATCTTCCTAAAATTTTCAGCTTGTGACTCTTCTTTTGTTTTAAATTTAATTTTTGAAATTTTTGTAAGTCCAACCACAATCTCGGCCATATTTCGGCCAAAGATCTTTTCAATTTCAGATGGCGCAACATCACAATCTTCAACAACATCATGAAGTAGACCTGCAATGATTGACTCCATGTCCATTCTTAATTTGATTAAGGTTGCAGCGACATTTAACGGGTGAATAAAGTAAGGTTCACCAGAGCTTCTCATCTGCCCATCATGAGCAACTCTTGCAAATTCATACGCTTTTTCGAAAAGTTGGAAGTCCGCATCAGGGTAATACCCACTAACTCTACGTTTGAGTTCGTCAAAATCTAAAGAGCGTTCATGAGAGAAGTCTAATTGGTGCACTTAATTTCCCAGTATTTCATTAACTATGTTTTTTAATTCTACGTAAGCAATTTCAATTTCGTCATTATAGACTTTGTAGTCATAATCATCTGAGCGTAAAAGTTCTTGTTTTGCATCAAGAATTCTTTGATGAATCGCTGTCTCTGAATCAGTTGCACGCCCACGAAGCCTACTTTCTAATTCTTTTAAAGAAGGAGGGGCAATAAAAATAGCATGGGCCTTCTGTTTAAAATATGTTTTAAACGAATCAGTTCCTTGAACATCTAAATCAAATAAGATATTTTGCCCATCTTGGATCTTTTCTTCTACAAATTTTTTAGATGTTCCATAATATTTCCCATGCACATTTGCCCATTCTAAAAATTCTCCACTATCCTTCATTTTTAAAAATGTTTCGACATCAATAAAATTGTAATGAACTCCATCTACTTCTCCTTCCCGAATAGGTCTTGTCGTAAATGAGACGGATTCAAGTAAATCAGGAAAATCAATTTTAAGTTTTTTTATTAAAGTAGATTTTCCAGCTCCTGAAGCAGACACTATGATAATAATTTTACCTTCAACTTCTTCATTCATTCTAAATTTAAACCTTGTTCGCGAATTTTTTCCAATTGCACTTTCATTTGAACAACTCTATTTGAAATTTCTCGGTTTCCTGATTTGGAACCAATTGTGTTTGTTTCCCTGTTAAGCTCTTGAACTAAAAAATCAATTTGTCTACCAACTTCATTATCACTAGAGAATATCTCATCTACTTTATTTAAATGTGATGTGATCCTATTTAATTCTTCATGTATATCTAGTTTTTCAAGATAATAAAGAACTTCTTGTAACATCCTTCCTTGGTCAACTGGAATTTTTTCTTTGTAATCGTTAATAAGTTTTTCTAATTTTTTTTCAATGGAAACTTTATATTCTTCGGCCAGAGGAGAAATCGTATTGAAAATACTATAATATTCGGACTTGTGCTCTTCTAGTATTGAAATTAGTTTGCTTCCCTCTGATACTCTTGACTTAGTTAAATCTAGACAAGCTCCCTCAAATGTACTCATTAGTGCATTTTGAAGTGAATCTATATACCCATCTGAGGTGTCTTGTAAGAACTCACTTCGCAAAAAATCAAGAGGAGAACACTCAAATCTTACACCATCACTTTCAATTCTATCTTCAAAATCATTTAAAAATTGATTTATTTTTGTAAAATCTAAATCGGCCATCTTAGAATTGACTGAGTTTTTTTTATAACTCACTGATATTTCAAAACTTCCACGCTTGAAATATTTTGAAATGATATTTTTAAGATCTATTTCAAGTGAATTAAATATACTTGGCATCTTAAAGCGTACATCTTTGAAGCGATGGTTCACGCTTTTAATTTCTACACTAATTATAAAGTCATCTGTCTCAAATTCGGCCTTGCCAAAACCTGTCATTGATTGAATGGCCATATCACCTCTCTCTTTAGATGGCGATACTACCAAAGGTAACAAAAAGCATAAAGAATTCTTATAAATTTTCTTGAAAAAACTAGCAGAAATATTTACCAATTACTAATTTTCCCAAAGTTTTATTGTTGCGCACAGTATCACTATTGATTTACCCACCCTTGAACTTGACCTTGTTCAAAGTAAACATGCCCCTCTTTTCCATTTATGAGAAATGTCCATTTTTCGTTTTCAAGTCTTGGATTTCCAGCAACTTCGACATAATCGGGTCTTCCCCAACGAGATACGACTTCATCTTTGCTCATTCCAATAAAAAGCGGGGCCTTTTTGCTTGTTCTTAATTTCAAATATTCAATTCTGGACTCCATTGAGCCATATTGAGAAAGGGGTGAGGGTTGTGAGCGTGCAAAGGAATGTAAAAAACGACTTCGTTGAGATGGTGTTAATCTTAAAGCGTATATTTTTTGAGAGATATGTCCAAGTTGATCCTCGTATTGACGAAATTCCTGATACTCAATTGGAGAGAGCTTTCTTAGTCTACTTTGATATTCTTTTTCTAAAGAATATGACTCCATATTTTTATTATATTCATCTGAACTAAGTGGAGTCCTTCTTAAAATTTCATAACGAGATCGGTAAGCATGCCCATTGTCACCAGAAACGACTTGAAAGTCTTTGTCTGCAGTGTAGTAAGGATCTTTTTGCTCATCCATTTCATCTGAAAATGAAATCCGATTAAACATACTTGAGCAGCTTGTTAAAGTAAAACTCAAAAAAATGAGTATAAGCAGGTTTTTCATATATCCTCCAGCGTGTAAGGCAAAGAGTAAATCGGAATTTTTATGAGCTTATAAAAAAGTGGAGTGATAAATTTTTATCTTGAGAAGTTTTTGCCTTTCTCAGATCAATCTTGTCAGACATATATTTACTAATATTCAAGTGCATTAGTGTCGATGAATCCTAGAGGAAGGTAGGCAAAGTCGTGGATAAATGGATTAAAATTGAAGCATTCATCAATAAATTTTTATTGTTCATAATCGGACAAAGCAAATCAATAATTGCCAAGATAACTCCTCAAAAAGTACAAGATTTCACAAAAAGAAAATTTTATAAAAAAAAATCACGTCAAAAGAAAGAGTCATTACCCTTAAAGCAAAAAGTTGTAGTTTTAGTCCTTAATTTTAAAATATTAGTTGAGAAAGTAAAAGCAAAGTTAATAACACTTATTTCTAATTTAAAAGAACTGATATCCAAAGTTAAAAGTTTGGATTTTAAATCCCTTCAACTCTCTACATTTAAGAATTATATTTCAAAATACACTTTACCTATTTGGTTAAAAATAAAAAAATTTACATCGAATTTATCCACTAGAACCATTCTAGGAGTTGTTTTAATTGGTCTTGTTATCTTTTTATCGTTAATTAGTATTTTTAATAGTAGTGAAAAGATAAAAGATAAGTTTAGTACGCCGATAACTATGCCCACAGTTGAAGAAGTCATCAAAAAAACTCAAAAAAGATCTCAATTTTATAAACAAGCAGACAAAATCTTACTTATTACACATGTTACTATTCCTGTTTTCATAGAAAGTTTTAAAAGAGCTGAAACACTTATAATCGATATAAAAGTTAAAACATCTAATATGTATATCAAATCATTTTTTTTAGGAAAGGATTATTTAGTTAAAGATATTATTACATCAAATATTCACCCCATTGTACGAGATTTCCCACTAGAAGAAGAAGGCAAAACAATTATAAAAGAAAAAATTAAACAAGAGCTTAATAATCTTTTAAAAATAAACAAGATTCAGGGCGAAATTCTAGAAGTATATATTGAAAATCTTTTACTCGGTTAACCCAATATTTAACCTCACAGTACTTGGAGAAATTTTTAATATCTTAGCTGTAGAAACAATACTTTTTTGACATTTAAAATAAGTATCCTTTATATACCTTTTTTTCATCTCTTTTAAACTCATATGTTCCCTACTATATTTTTGAATTGATTCTGAACTTTGATTGGCCAGAAGTTCTTCATCAATTGAATCATAAACCAGTCTACCTCTAGGGTTCAAGGTTATCTTCCTTTTTAAATGGCCAAGAAGTTGACGATAGTTTCCAGGCCAACTATATGAGAGATAAGCTTCTAACAAATCAGTAGAAATTGAAACTCCAGCTTGTCTCAATTTTTCAAATATAATATTTTTTAATTTCATAGAATCCTCACTAATTGAGGGAACATGAATAAAATGGCCAGAACTTATGCGATAATAAAAGTCTTTCCTAATAACATTTTCCTTTACCAAATTATACAAATTACGGTTAGCTGCAAAAATCAAACGGACATCTACTTTTTTATCTCTATACCCACCAATTTTTCTTACTTTTAAATTATCCAAAAACAACAATAATTTAATCTGTAAACTTTCAGAAATACTATCAATTTCATCGAGAAAAAGTGTCCCATAATTTGCTTGAGAAAGAAGTCCCTCTTTTTCCCGTATAGCTCCAGTAAATGCACCTTTTACATGTCCAAATATTTCACTTTCTATAAGAGAATTATTGTATGTTGAAAGATTGAGTTGGACAAATTCCCCCTTCCGCTTACTTTGTTCATGTATTTGTTTAGCTAGATGGCTTTTCCCGCATCCTGTTTCTCCTTCTAACAATATAGTGAGATCTGAAAGAGCGATCAGTTCAGGAACAATACTATCTTCCTTGAATGTTTTATTTTTAAAAAACAAAGTATTGTGTCCAATTTGTAGCTGATCTCCCTTTTCCAAGAGGGCATCATATGAGAGATTGCCATTTAACCTAAAAGGAATATCACATTTCGACTTTATGCGATATCTCATGTAACCACCGTATAAACAGACTAATTCCAGACTAAACTCACCCTCTCTTTCATTTAATGCCATCAGTTGAATATTTGGTGCTTGAATAAGTGTAGAATGCTCCTTTTTAAGACCAATTGTATAATGAGTTCGATTCAAATCAATTGTCCTTCTTCTCCCCTGACATGGAATAATCTGTAATTTATCAAATTGGGCGACACCATTTTGCACACTATTTTCTTTAAATAGATTGAAATCTAAAACTTTCATATCAACTCCTAAGAATTTTTTCTGTGCTTATACACAATTCATGCCAAATAAATAATCACTATAGCTAATAAGTATTTTTTATTCCAAAAAAGAAATTGGTTGAATTAAAGAACTTTAATGGTAAACATTTCCCATGAATTTTAAAATTGCAAAAGGACGATGTAAATTCTCATATGGATTTCAATCTCCATCACAAATGAATGATTTTCTAATCAATAATGCTGACGCTATCGGAGTGGCCTTTGTTGGGCGCTCGAATGTTGGAAAATCATCACTTATCAATACAATTTATGGAAAAAACCTAGCTAAAACTTCAAAAACACCTGGTCGAACTCGACAAATAAATGTTTTTGAATTTTTTCTAGAAAACGAAGGCAGTATATTCAATACCTCTCAAAAACTATACCTCTTCGACCTGCCAGGTTACGGACATGCTGAAGTCTCAAAAGAAATGAGCAAACAGTGGCAACAGTTAATGGATACTTTTTTTCAACTAATCAGTCCAAATTTATTATTAGTAAGTATACAAGATGCAAGACACCCCAACCAAAAGAGTGATCAACAATTCTATTCCTATATCAAAAAATTTGCACATCAAACAAGTTTGGTTTTTAACAAAATGGATAAGTTAAAAAAACAAAAAGAAAAAGCCGCTCTTAAAAAGATTAAACCTGAAATAATGAGAGAATTTAAATGGGTCCAAGAAATATTTTTCTTATCTGCTGAAGATAAACAAGGTGTTCCCCCATTTGAGGCCTCACTTGTGAATTTCATTAACAAACGCTTGTTTATAGAAGAAAATATCTAAGACTATTTCTTATCATCTTCAATATTTTCTTTTTTTTGAGACACATCTTCCGGGGCCGAGGCAAACTTAATCTTCTCCATCTCGACCTCCATCAACTTTAAATCTTCTCTACAACGACTTATTTTTTCAACAAGCTCACTTGCTTTCGAAGAATTAAGATCTAGCTCTCCAGATTTAATTAATTTATAAACCATTTTTCCTAAATTTTCATAAGACTCATGAAGATCCGAATTAGTCCTTGAAGCGTTGATCATTTTACGGCCAATTTCGGTAGTCCTTTTAAATTCCTCAAGGCCTGTATTGAACATTTCTTGAACTTTATTTCTCCAATCCTGTTTATTCATAAAAAACCCCTGGCCAAATATCAATTTCAGATGGCAACTCTATTATATGGCGGTAACCCTAATCTTGAAAAGGGCCAGTAAGGGAAAACAATTTCCATTAAATAAAATTCGATATATGCTTTTTTAAGACTAAGGGGTCAAAAATGCTTAAGTTTCTCTCAAAATACATAACTTACAGCGGGATGCATCAAGACAAGATTGAAAAAATCTTCACAACTCTAGATAAAAAGTACCCCACCGGATTTGATGCATTCGGCCTTAATATTAAAGAAGCAAAAAAGAGCATCAAAATCTTAAATTTTTTATATGAAAACTATTTCAAAGTGCGAGTATTTGGCCAAGAAAATGTAAAAGAGCAACATTATATGGCCGTTGCCAACCACTCTGGTCAAATCGCTATTGACGCTGTTCTTGTCGGTTGTGCTTTTACGTTAGGAGTAAATCCACCAAGACTGGCCAGACCCTTGGTCGAAAGATTTTTTGGCTCAATACCATTTGTAGGAACATGGGCCACTCAATTAGGGGCCGTCCTTGGCGATCGCCAAAATTGTATAAGACTCTTAGAAAGAAAAGAAACTGTATTAGTCTTTCCAGAAGGTGTCAGAGGTGTTGCAAAAAGTACCCCACAGTTTTATAAGCTTCAGAATTTTTCACATGGCTTTCTTAGAATGGCCATTAAAACAAAATCAGACATTTTACCTATCGCAGTTGTTGGTGCAGAAGAATTTTATCCCTATGTATTTCAAGCAAAAAAACTTGCTAAAAAATTTGGACTTCCTGCCTTACCTCTATCACTGAATTATTTCCCACTACCATCTCCCGTCGATATTCATTTTGGTGTCCCCTATAAAATCCCAGAAGACCTTACAGAAGATGCACCTGATAGTGAAATTGATATTCACATACAAAAAATAGAAAGGCAGATTCAGAGCATGATCAAAGAAGGATTAAAAAATCGAAGATATTTTTTTGGTATTGAAAAGAGAAAAATCGATGATTAAAACAACCCAAAATGATGAAACTTATAATATTTTAATTATTGGCATGAGTGGCGGACTGGCAAAAATCTTGGCCAATTTACTTCTAAGAGAATGTAAAAATTGTATTATTACAGGTGTTGATACAAGAGAAGTCGTTGGGATTCCTAAAGATCCAAGAATTATTTTAAAAAAAATGAGCTATACACGTGGTAACTTTGAGAATCTTTTTCGAAATCATTCATTTCATACCGTTTATCACCTAGGTCGTATTGGTCATTCTGCGGCCAACCCAAATGCGAACCTGGCCCAACGGTTAAATATTTCAAAGATGGGCACAAACAGGATTCTTGAACTATCATTAAAGTTTGGAGTGAAAAAGCTCGTCATTCTTAGTACATTTCATGTTTATGGAGCTTATTCAGATAATCCCATTTTTATAAAAGAAGATGCTCCGCTTAGGGCCTCAAGTGTTTACCCTGATCTAAGAGATGTTGTTGAGATGGATCAAATTGCAGTAGAATGGATGTGGAAACACCAAGGTGAAATAGACACTATTGTGCTTAGGCCAGCGACTATTGTTGGGCCTCAAATTCAAAACTCATTTACAAGATATTTAAAAGCAGCTCTTGCTCCTGTGCCAATGGATTTTAATCCCATGATGCAATTTGTACATGAATTTGATATGGCCAGAGTATTCTTAGAATG
>JACKAK010000017.1 GCA_020635115.1 Halobacteriovoraceae bacterium
GGTTTCATTCAGCGGTCGACTTGTAACCGCAAATCTTAACTACTGCAATTAAGTATTAAAACTTTTTTTACATTTTTTGATCATGCATAGGTAGTTATTCTTTGTTCAAATCAAAGCGTTCATACAATCTAATGAATTCATCAGAGAATATAAAGCTATTTGCCAAATGAGTTCGATCAAATCCATGATCTAATTGATCTACCCACCAATTGATACCAGCTTCATCACCGTCACGATTTAAAATTTTACGATACATGGAAATGACAAATAATCTATTGTTTAATTTTGACAGTTGAGGCTCTTTTATTGCTGGCCCCATGAATTTTGAAAAAAGTAATTCTTTCGAGAGATCATTATTACGAACTTCACTTCTCCAATAATTCAGTCCGGCCAAATCTGGATCACGCCCGAGAAATTGTTTGTACAGTATATTTATTATAAAATCATTTGCGCCATTTGGTCTGGGAGTAGGATTTTTTTCTTCACCTGTAATATTAAACATATCTATAGAATGAGGTCTATAGTGATGATTTAAAATATCTAATTGTTCAAAACTATCTTTTCTCAAAGATTGTGAAACAGTCTTCCCATTTTGTGTATCTAGAACCTGCAATAATAGCAAGTCATTAATGTTTTTATTTGTAAAAGTCGCCTGAATAGATCCATAGACTACCTCTCCAGGTTTCAGAAATATTTCTTTAATTTGATAATTAGAATTTTCAGAAATAACTTCGTCCAATTTGGGGTCAAACTTGAAATTATCATGGGCCCAAGCTGAATTTTTAGGATGTACTGATCTGAGATAAAATTTTGTTGAAGGGCATGAATCTTCATGATTATTAGCAATGAGAATATGCCCATTTCTAGTTTCATTTGCTTGGAGATTAGAAGTGTTCATCGAAAAAATGACTGTTGGTGGAACTTCACATTTATCTTCAATAATGCATCCTTTTGAACCTTTCGTGCATTTTTGTACATTTGTACTCAAAGATCTTTCATCAAATATTTTTCCCTGATAGCTTGAGATAAGGTAAGTTTTATATTTAGAATTTCCTGAATAATTGGCATAAGGTAGATTGAAGACAAATTTTTCATTGATTGATAAGTCTTGATGAATATTTTCAATTTCTTGGTCAATATCAGGAGCATTTTCCCTAGACTCTAGAATAAAGCTGAAGTCTTCTGAGCGACAATTACCCGCATAGCTTGGTGATATATCTAACCTAACATTTCCAAATCGTTTCTGTGAATAAAATTCCGAGTGTTCAATTTCTACTCTATCAAGACCAAATATCAGACAACCGTCATTGAAAATATCATCGTCATCTACTAATTTGCCATTTACTCTTAAAATGGCCCTTCCTTGCTCTGGTGAGTAGGATATAAACTGCACTTTCATTTTTTTGTCTAGTGGATTTACCCAAACTTCACCTGGTCGAATGAGATCAACAAGTAAAGATGAGGGAACATTTCCATCTGCAAATTGGTTTTTTAAGTGAACAGAAATTACTCCTAGATATTTCTTTTCTAGTCCATCAGTTCCTTTTTGTGAAAGATCTCTTTGGCGCAAACTAAAAATTAGGTTTCCATAAATATAGGCCGTAGCAGATTGATGAAGATCTGGATCGATTGTCATTGAATAAAGTTCATTGTCTCCTTGAGAGAGAATCTTTAGGCCGTGATTTGGATTTAGTACATTCAAGTTAAGTAATTTCACAGAGTTCATAGTTAAATTTGAGGCACTATTACTCATTAAACATGAATAGTCCGCATATCTTGCTGAAAAGTCTTCTTTTGTATACTTGGCATCATCCCCAACATCTAAACCAGAATGACCTAATCCAAGAGAGTGTCCAAATTCATGGGCCGCCACTTGAGGCCATGTGGATATTGAAACAATTGGAGGTGAAACAGGGTCTTTGTAACTTGTTCGATTGGTAACTCCAATCCAGCCACAACCATTACCTTTGCTACCACCAGGGGTAAACGTTATGACACGGAAATATTTTTTCGAACTAACCTTTTCTATGTATTTAATCGCTGAATTTCCATATCCACTCCAACCAGAACATCCAGGATAGTTGAAATCATTTTTCATCTCATAAACATCATCTTTTGAAAGATTTATTTTTATTCTCCCCCAAGTTGAGACTTCAATCATTGCTTTAAAATTTTCAATGAATTCATCATTTATGGCCTCTCTTGCAAATTTCCGGTCTTTGTAAGATGTAACGACTAGTGCAACATTTATATCCATTTCGTCGATGTTCTCTAAAGAGTACACAGGTTTTGAATTAGATAATTGTCTTATGCCTTTTACAATAACCGTAGAAAGTCCTATTTTGTTATCAAAGTTAATAGATCTAAAATCTTTATTTTCAATATTTAAAATAACTTTTTGATTAATAGATAATGTATCTAAAATATTTTTAGATATACCTGATTTTTCAAGATCAATCATTTGGCCATCAGGCATCTCTACAGTGTATAGAGAAACAGATTGATCAGGTGAATCGCCATCAACTATTGTTTGTCTAAGAGTCCCTTGAGTCTCATAAAAATCCTGATTAATAATCTCAGGTTTGTTTTGTTGTACGTCTTTACAAGAGGTTAAGAGTCCAAGAATATGTAAAACTAATATTAATTTCATATTGATGCTCTTTGTTTCAAATTTGTTATTCATCAATCGGTAATCAAATTAAGAACATTAGTGACAGCAGAATTTCGAATCTTTAAAAGAGATTGGTAAATATAAAGATTACAAAAAATGTTACTTTTTTATTTAGAGAATTGGCATTTTTTGTATTTAATGTTAGCTCTGTAGTTGTTAAATAAAGTGAGGTAATATTTGGAAACAGCTAATACTAAATGGATAATGGGTTCAAATAGTGTTCCAAGAATTGCCTTAATTGATAGCAAGTGGAAAAAGACTTCAAAAAAAAATTCTATCAAAGAATTATTGAAAGATACTAATATTTCAAAGTATGAAAAACTTATTCTCGATAAACCAATTTTAAAAAAGCTCAAGAATTTTTTAAATGATGGAGAAAAACCATTTGGAAAAGTTGGAGTCGATGGAAAGTTTATAGAGATTAATGAAGATATTTTAAAAACTAATCCAAATATACAAAACGAATTTATCAAATCAAAAGATTTGCTTTTTAAAACGAGCAGTTGGATAACAGGAATTGAGGATATTGTCGTTTCAGAAATAGTTCCATTAACTCTAACAACAGATTCATATAAAGCAGGTTTTAGTTCACGTGTCGTAGAAGGATTAATTTTTTACGCATTTCCCCTTAAAGCTGATTTTAAAACAGTTATAGATTTTGCAATTGATTATGCCCACGAAATTGGTCATCAAGTTCTTTTTCGATATCAAATGGCCAGTGATGTTTTTGAAAACAATTTTCATGAGAAGCTAGTCTATAGTTCAATTAAAGGAACTAAAAGACCGGCCATCATGGTATTTCATGCCTTATTTGCTCTTTCTTATATGAAAGTTGTATCAGCTGAAATCTTTAAATATGGGGAAATTTCAACACAGCAGAGAAAATATACATTACAGATCTATAATGATGTTTGTTCGATGTTGGACGAAACATTGGGGGCGATGGTGTCAGAAGTACCTAGCTTTACCAAAATGGGAAAAATTCTTTTTAATGAAATATCTATGATTAAAAATATTAATTATCATTTAAATGAAGGAGAGACATTATGTTGAAAAAAATGATTTCGTTACTCATGGGAGGATTATTTCCATTTATTTCTACAGCTGCAGAAGGAGATTATGATTCAGAAAATTTTGATACTTTCGAGGATCAAGTTCTCACAATTACTGAAATTAAATTTGAAAATGGACAAAGGTTAGAGATTCCTAAAGGTGTTACTTTAAAAGATCTCTACGAAGACAGTGAATTTATGGAACTGTATGAAAATTTATCGGGAGAAACACTTTCACCTGAATCTCTTGATTCGCAAGCTGCAGTCATATTTATGCAATAGAATTTTATGTATTTGAATGTTTTATTTTTGTTATTAATTTTTATTAAAGCACAGGCCTTAGAATACCTAAGACCTGCTCCTTTTTTGAAAGTAGAAATTCAACCTTCTAAGGCCGTAGATAATGTGAGTTTTAGTTTACTCACTTATCTACATAAACAATTATTCAGTCTCAATGATGAAAACATTCCTATGCCAGTTTTAGTTAACGATTTTAATGTGAGTAACGATCATAAAATCTTCGAAATATATTTGGGAAATTTTAAATTCAGGTCAGGGAAAAAACTTCAAGCAAGTGACGTCAAATATACCATAGAAAATTTTATTGAAAACAAAGTTGTGAACTGGGAGAAAATGCTAAACATTGATGAAATTAACGTAGATGATATAAACAACATTGTTATCTTTAAATTAAAGCAATCAGATACCAATTTTTTATACAAACTAACTGACCAGAGACTTTCAATTATTTTTGAGGGAATGACTAAAAAAGACGGACTTGGAGATTACAAAATTGTAAAACTAGATGAGAATGAAGTTATTTTAGAAACAACAAATCAACTTAATAAATTTGATAAAATTATTTACAGAAAATATTCTAAGAAAAAGGCGATCGAACTTTTTAAGTCTGAAGTACTATCAGATCTCGTTTTATATCCATTGGAAGAAAGTGAAATTCAAAACATAAAAAATTATGCTTCTTTGTCCAGATATCATAACCCAAGAACATACGCTATATTTATGAATTCGAGAATATTGGACATAAAACAAAGGAAAAAAATTTCAGAATTTTTTGATTCAAGACATATTGTAGAAAGCTGTTTACCCCAGCAAAAAAAGGCCAAGTTTCTCATTCCTCCAGGTTTTAAAGGTCATATGGAAGGAGATATTAACCCTATTTCTCAAAAGAGAACTTGTCCAAAAATTAAAGACATTGATATCTACATTCCTAAAACTATACAAGGTGAAAAGTGTTTGGTTGAATATTTTGCAAACTTAAGCAAAAAGTGCCCAAATTTAAAATCAAAACTAGTAGACTTCACCGAGATAATAAATCCATGGATTAAGAACAAGCTAGCTGTTTATCTTGGATATATTGAGGGTGAACAAGCAGAGGATATATTTTCTCATTTTCTTAATAATTCATCATTTTTACTTGGAATTGAAAATGATTATATTATGAATAATATGATTGATAGGTTTCATTCAGAAATGAGTGGAATAAAAAAGGATCTCATTGCTCAAGATATAAATAAACATATTGATGAACTTAAGACAGTAATTCCTCTTTTTTATGAAACAATGTTCTATGTATTGAGTAAAAAGTATTTTCCTATTGATGTTGGGATTAGAGCATCCACAATGGTTAATGTAAATGAGCTTAAACTAGTGAAAAAAATATGAATATTTTGAAAACATTAATTCTAAACGAAAAAAAATTATGGGGAAAATTAGGGGCAATTGATCTCCATATAGACGGACTTCAGGCCCAGGCGAGTAAAGAAAAGAATAAACTTCCTTTTCTTAATTTGGCCCTACCCTTTGGTGATTCTTTTGAATATTCTAAGAAAAATCTTCAGGATCTACTAGAAACCTATGCTCAGTATGAAACAGATCCCTACGTTATAAAAGAATATTCAGATACATTTAAGACCCTTGCAACAGAGGACTTAGAATATTTTATGATGAATTATAATCATCTCTTTCTTGATAAAAAAAATGATTTTGATGATTACTCAATAATTCCAACGGACAATTTACTCGAATTTGCTCAGACAGTACAAAAAGGATTTGAATTTCCTGAAACATTTACTGATTCATTTTATCAACGTATGCAAATAGCTGCGTCCAAATTAGATGCAAAATATTTTTTATTAAAAAATCATAAAAAAACGATTGGCTGTGTTTCTTATTTTAGGATAAATAAATCTGACTTATACTATGGGATGAACACTTGTATTTTTAAAAATTATCGACGTCTGGGGTTAATGTCCTTTCTATTAATTGAAACAATTCGAAATTTAAAACAAAATGTATATTTTAGCACGAAGAACGAAAATATGAAAAAGCTATTTTTAAAAATCGGTTCGATATCTTCTGGAAGATTCCTCATTTATAAGGCCCGCGATTTATTAGAATCCAGTTTGTATGTTAAATAATTCTAAAAATAAAATATTCACAACTTTAGTGATTAGCTTAATTAGTTTTTCGTTGCTCATTTCAATTTATATCTTTGATCAACTTACTCAAAAAAAACAAATTCTTAAGATCTATGAAATAACTCTTGGCCAACTTGCAAATAATCTTTCATTTCCTCTGAAAATGAAAAATGCAACGGCCATAAATTCATTAACATCAAAATCTTTTTTTAATCTTAGATCTAATTATATAAAAGTTATGTCTGATGAGGTCATATATGCTGAGAAAGGTTCAGTGGATATTTGTAACCAAAACCAAATATTGATGAAAGATATAACCTATTCAAATAAAAAAATAGGACAAGTGATAGTTTGTTATCAAGAAAAATCAAAATTGTTTTCTATAAGGACCATCTTGCTAATGTCTTTGTCTTTAGTATGTATTGTAGGTGTTTACTTGGCCTTAAAACTTGTTAACAAATCCAATATACGACCTCTTGTTGAATTTGTGAATTTTGTAGATAATATTGATATAGATAAACTCGATCTTCCTCCAAGGCCTAAAAGTTCATCACTTTCTCTAGATATTGGAGATCTGTATTCTAAATTCGAAGAAATTTTTAAACTGCATAAAATAAATAAAGAACATCAACTTATCGTTGAAAAACAAAAAGCTGAATATAGAGTTTCAAGACAAATAGCTCATGACATAAGATCGCCTCTTGCTGCTTTAGATATGGCCATAAAATCAATGGGGGATGATAATTCAGAAATTCATGGAATTATAAATTCAGCAGTAGACCGTATTCATAACCTTGCAAATAACTTATTGAAAAACAAAAGTATACAAAAATTAGATACGATTGAACATTTTCAAGTGGCAAAAGTTTTAAAAAATATTGTTTCTGAGAAGAAAGTTGAGTACATGAATAGAAATGATATAAAAATCAATTTTAAAATTGGCCCTGGAGGATATGACTCATTTACAAATATTGATCAATTTGAGTTGTCTAGAATTGTTTCAAATTTAATAAATAATTCAATAGAGGCCTTAAATAAGGATAAAATTCAAATTGAAATCATTCTAACCTCTCATTCAGCAACATCTGTAGATCTTCTTATTATTGATGATGGTGTAGGAATAAAAGAAGAAAATTTAAATAAGATTTTTAGAAAAGATGTGTCTATTGGTAAGCAAAATGGAAATGGACTTGGGTTATTTCATGCAAAAGAAGTCTTAAAAAATGCAAATGGGAAAATATACATTGAATCTACTTTTGGAGAAGGAACAAAGGTTCATCTAGTTTTACCAAAAATTGACTCACCAAAAACATTTGTTTCTGAAATCTATATTCATAACGATTTTAAAATTGTCGTTATTGATGATGATGTGTCAATACATAATGTATGGAAAAATAAATTTCAAAATGAGTTTCTTTCTTTTACAAATATAATTGATTTTACAAATTGGTATAATGAAAAATCAAAAGATGATTATCTATTTCTGTTTGATTATGAATTTTCAAATTCTAAATCTAATGGATTGAACACAATTTTAAATTTAGGACTTCAAGAAATGAGTTTTCTTATCACTAGTCACTTTGATAATAAAGATATTCAAAATATCTGTGATCAAAATGGAATAGGTATAATTGATAAAAGCATGATTCCCTATATACCCATTCACAATTTAGACCGAAATCAAAAACTCTTAAAGACGAATATTTTACTAGATGATGATCCTCTTGTTCGTATGGTTTGGAAGATTCAGGCCAAAAAGAATAATCTTCCATTTGTGGAATTTTCAAATAAGGAGGATTTTTATATTGCAATATCAAGTTTTGATAAAGAATCTACAATCTATATCGACTCAGAATTAGGCCAGGGAATAAAGGGTGAGGAAATTGTTGAAGATATTGCTCAGATGGGTTTTCAACATATTTTCCTAACAACTGGGCATGACAAATCTCATTTTGGCGAAATAAAAGGTTTAACAGATATTCTAGGTAAGGGTGCACCTTGGGCCTAGTAGCGAATAAGAGCTGCTGCAGAAGTTAGTCCTGCACCAAAAACTGTAAAAAGAATAAGATCCCCTCGCTTAATACGTTTGTCTTCAATGGCCTCATGGAGTGCTAGAGGAACAGTCGCTGCTGAAGTATTTCCATATTTTTCGATATTAACTATAACTTTTTCCATCGGAAAATTTAATAACTTTGCTGTTGTTTCAATTATTCTTCTATTGGCCTGATGTGGAATTAACCAATCTATATCAGATGGTGTAACCTTTGCTTCTTCACAAACATTTCTCGCATTTTCAGACAACGTTCTAGTTGCAAACTTAAAAGTATCCTTACCTTGCATATGAATCAAATTTAGACCTTGAGCAAGCGATTCACTTGTCGTTGGATTAATTGCTCCACCGTGAGGGATCTTTAAAAGTTCAAATCCACTACTGTCTGAACTAAGTTTGGTGGCCAAAAACTCAGAAGAGTCATTTGAATCGGTACTTGCCTCTATTATTGCAACTCCACAACCATCACCAAATAGAATACAAGTTCCTCTATCTTCCCAGTTTACGATTCTACTAAGCATATCCGATCCAACCACAAGAATTCTTTTGTACATTCCGGATTTAATCATTGAGTGGGCCATCACGGCCCCATATAGAAAACCTGAACATGCTGCAGATATGTCTATGCATCCACATTTATTTGTCATACCTAATTTTGATTGCAGATTTGATGAAGTATTTGGCATTTGATAATCAGGAACTGTTGTAGCTAAGATGATCATTTCAATATCATCTGGAACAAGATTTGCTTTTTCCAAGGCCATTTTGGTGGCCTTTAGTGCTAGGTCTGAAGGAAATTCACCACCATTAGGATTACTGATTCTACGTTGATGGATACCCGTTCTCTCAACGATCCACTCATGAGAAGTCTCAACTTTTTGAGCTATTTCATAATTTGATAGAATTTTCTCAGGAAGTCCGATACCAGTCGAAATAATTTTAGTCTTTATAGTCATCTTGACTCCTCCTGTTTAAAGAAAAAATATCCATATAAAAAAGCCCAGATTGAATTAAATTCAAACTGGGCCCATATTAATTTGAAAAAAAAATTTATTCTTCAGTTGTTTCTTCTTCCTCTCTGTCGGCCTTAGTTTCAAAGATCTTAACACCTTTGTACCAACCAGAAGGAGAAACTCTATGTCTTAAAGTAGGTTCTCCAGTTGTAGGACATGCAACAACATTATTATTTGCGTATAGTTTGTGGTGTTGTCCAGCTCTTCTTTTACCTTTTCTTGACACACTTGAACTTTTCTTTGGAACTGCCATAATTCACTCCGCTAATACAGTAATTTAAAAGAATACAGAAAACATTCAATACGTTATTATCTACAGAATCGCAAGGGTTTTATCTTGCAAAGCGATGCACAAGTTGAAATAATCGATCTATATTTACCAGAGGTGGGTTATATCGGTGCAAATTGAAATTGTTTACATTTGTGGATTTATGGGGTGCGGAAAAAGTACTTTGCTCAAACATTTGAAATCCGATAAAGAACTTTTTTTAGTAGATTTAGATGATGAGATTAAAAAAGAACTCGATTCTCTATTCGGCGAAGACGAGTTGGGTAACCATATTAGAAAAATAGGACTTGCAAAGTTCAGAGAGATAGAAACCAATGTACTTGAAAATATAGACTTAGATCCTAAAAAAGTGAATATTATTGCACTTGGAGGCGGAGCGTTGGAGAAGAATAGTGATTTCATACTAAATCATAAATCCTCGTGCTTAGTTTGGATTAATACTCCGTTTGAAACCTGCTATGAACGGATTAAAGATGACTTGAATCGTCCACTCGTTTCTTCTAAAGAAGAGCTCAAAAAGCTTTACCTCAGTCGACTTCCACTTTATGAACGATCCAACCTCATTTTAGATGAAACACAATCAAAAAGTATTAAAACTTATGATGAGCTTAAGTCTCTTTTGCCCAATTGATCAAAAAAATTTATACTACTCTCTGATGGAGGGGTTTTATGGAAGAATTAACAGTGGCCATTCTCATTGAAGATCTTAAAATGGCCAGGGATATCTCGGCCATTTTTAGAAAGGTGGGCATCGTACCATCTATTTTTACTGACCTTAAAGAGTTTTGGGAACGTGCTTTAAATTCTTTGCCATCCCTTTGTTTAGTCCATGTCGAATTAATGAGTGATGGCCAAGTCTCTTTGGCGCACCATCCATGTGTTAAAAGTGCCGAACTTCCCGTGGCCTTCCTCTATGATGCTCAAAGTTCTCCTTTATTACATTCGACTTTTGAAGTCTTCAATTTAGGATTGATCAATTTAGATTTCAGGTTAAGTGGGCAGATTAAATCACTTCTTAAAAGATTTAATTATCTTTCAAAAACTGAAATGAAGGCCACAAATTTAAAAATTCTTAACAAAAAATTAGATCATCAATTAAACGCCCTAAACAAAGAACTTCAAGACAAGAATAAAAAAGAGTTTTTTATAAACCAACTTAATAATATGATTAACTCTTTAACAGAACTAAAACTGGAGTCTAATTTTTATGCAAATTTGGCCAGTGTTTTAGACTCAAATAGTGATATTTCTACATATTCATTTTATATACCATCTGCTGGAGGTCATAAACTAATTAGTCCTCAAGTTTCTGGAAAAAAAATGAAAACTCTTCCATCCCTATGGCTGGAATCTCCTAATGAAAATGAAATAGATAATATTGCGATGGAGCTGTCTTTACAAACTGCGTGTGATATTTTGGGTGGAGAGTTAATACAATTAAATATCAAGGATAAAAATAATAATGTTGTACTCCTTATGTATATAAAAACAGTTACTGAAGAATATTTTCAATTATTTCCTTGGATTGAATTAGAAACTTATTTAAGTGCTTATTTAAGTTATTTTGAAAACGATTCAAAATCCAATAGAAACAAAATGCAAATTTCTTTTTTTGATTTTATTCATTTACTTGATGATAATTTTTATACTCAAGAGTTTAATGCGAATGAAGATTTATTTATTGTAATAGATTTTAAAGTTTTAATAGAATCAACAGATCAACAGGTTCAATCACGATTTTTTTGGGGACAATTTTATAGAGAGATAATGTTAAGAATTGAAAAGGTCCTTACGATGAAATGTAATATTTCAAATTACGGAAATAGATTTATTACTATTCTTGTTGAAGAAGAAAATTCTGAATCCTGTTTTGAAGTATTAAAAAAAGTTACCCAGAGTTTTCCTTACTGGAAATATTTTGAAGATAGCGATCTCGTTTTGGGTAAAGAACTAAATCCTATCGTCAGATTTATCCCAACTTCCTATGAAGCATTCAAATTGTACTTAAAATCTAATGGGGAAACTTATTTAAGAGCAAATTATCCCTCCAAAGAGGGTTTTCAAGTTCCAACTCCTAATGATAAGTTGATTCAAAGAGAGAGATCTCCTTTGTTATAAAAAGTGGAGAGTTTGTGGAGAATATAGCTGGACGAGAGGGATCATTTTTTGAAGTAGATTTATCCCTTCTGAAGGAAAATTTTAAAAAATTGCAAAAAATTGCACCTAAGAAAAAAATCATTTTTATGGTTAAGGCCAATGCCTATGGACATGGGGCCATACCTGTTGTGGAATACTGTGTAACCGAACTAGGAATTCGAGAATTTGGAGTGGCAACAATTGGTGAAGGATTAGAGTTAAGGTACAACTTAGAAGACTTAGAGTTTGAGATTTATCTTTTTTCTGAATTTGATCTTAAAAATAAAAAACATATCGAAAGAGTTTTAGATAAACGCTTGATTCCTGTTATTTCAAATTTTAATGATTTAAAACTATTTATCGAAAACCCACAATTCAAATACTTTCCGTTATTTCTTAAATTTAATACAGGAATGAATCGACTTGGTATCTCAAGTGAAGAATGTGATGAGGTCGTAAAATATTTAAAAGCAAATGATCGAACTGAGATCTTTCACCTTTGTTCTCATTTCGCTTGTTCTTCTCAATCATATAAAAACAAAAGCAATCAAAGACAAAACGAGACGTTTAAGAACATTAAAGCAAAATTTGAAAGTGATGGACTAAAAATATTAAACTCTTCACTTTCAAACTCTGGTGCGATTGAACAAAATTTAGGAATGGAAGAAACACATATTAGGCCTGGACTAATGCTCTATGGGCCTTCATCTCTGATTGATTCCATTAGAAATACTTCACCGTGGAAAGGAAAAATAATTTCAGTATTAAAAGCACAGGTGTTGAAAAAAACTCAGATGAAAAAAGGCGACCCAGTGGGTTATGGTGCAACACCTTTGCCATGTAGCGGAACATTATTAATTATTGCTTTGGGTTATGGTGATGGATTTAGTACCCTCTATCAGTCAGTTGAACTTTCTTGTGGTGAAGCAATAGGAAAAGTTGCTGGACGAGTTAATATGGATATGGCACAAATTATTTTCCCCGAAGGTTCTACAAATTTACCTGAAGTAGGAGAAATCTTTAATGTTTGGGACCATAATCCTGAAAGTCTTTATCGAATTTCTTCTCAAAGAGGTACTATAACGTACGAGTTGTTTTGCGAAATTGGACAACGAGTCCCTCGGGTATATAAAAAATCTTAGCTTAATGTGAGGGGTCTTTGGCAATTTCATTAGCAAAAAAAGGGATTTCTTATTCTGTAAATAATCTAGGGAAGATGATTATTTCGAATATCAACGGAATTGGTGATATCACCTCATTTATGATGAAATGTTTGTTTTGGACAATTAGACCTCCATTCAAACCTAAACTTTTTTTTAAGCAACTCTATTTTATAGGAAATAAAAGCCTCTTTATTATTCTATTGGCCGGCTCTTTTACAGGAATGGTAATGGCCTACCAGACTTATTTTGGCTTTAAAATCATCTCTGTTGATTCTCTTGTTGGACCTGTTGTTTTTCTAACTCTTGCTAAAGAACTTGCTCCCGTCCTATCTGGTCTTATTGTTGCTGGCCGGGCCGGGGCCGCAATGGCCGCTCAAATTGGTTCCATGAAGGTGACTGAACAGATCGATGCTCTTGAAGTAATGGGAATTAATTCTATCCAATACCTTGCTGTCCCTAGAATCTGGGCCGGAACGTTGGCCCTGCCAATGCTTTCTGTTATATATCTTTTTATCGGAAACGTAGGCTCTTGGGTAATTGGAACTAAAGTTCTCATGATTGATGAGGAGCTTTTCTTATCAAAACTCGGCGAGTTAATGTTTATTGAAGATTTTTACCAAGGAGTAATTAAATCCTTCTTTTTTGGTTTTATAATTTCATTAATTGGAACATATTTTGGATTCAAAGTAGAAAAAGGTGCTGAAGGTGTGGGGAGAGGTACTAATTTAGCAGTTGTGTGGGGGATGATAGTGGTCCTCATTTTGGATTATATATTAACAAGTTTTCTCATTAGGATTTTTTAAGATGTTAGATTTTGAAAACCCTGCTGTAGAGCTAGTGAATCTTACAAAAAAATTTGGCAATCTAACCGTTCTTAAAAACCTAAATTTTAAAGTTCCTAAAGGGAAGATCGTCACAATCTTAGGATTTTCTGGTGCAGGTAAATCGACATTACTTAAACACCTTTTAGGACTTCTTCATCCTACCGAAGGCCAAGTAAAAGTTCTTGGACAAGATTTGGAGAATTTATCAAAATTGCAATTAAGAGAATTTCGTAAAAATTTTGGTATGGTTTTCCAATATGCTGCTCTCTTTGATTCGTTAACGGCTTTTGAAAATGTCGCTTTCCCGATGAGAGAATTCACAAATATGAGTGAATTACAAATTAAAAACAAGGTTAAAAACCTTTTACTGAGTGTAAATATAGAAGAGGATTTTTTTTACAATCTTCCATCTGAACTATCTGGGGGAATGAGAAAAAGGGTGGGGTTAGCTAGGGCGTTGGCACTTAGTCCTAAAGTAATGCTATACGATGAGCCTACTACTGGATTAGACCCTATTACAACTCATGCAGTAAATAACCTAATAATAGATATGGCCCAAATGCATAAAGAAGAAAATATGACATCAATTATAATTTCTCACGATGTAAGGGCATCATTAAAAATATCTGATTACCTGGCCTTTTTAAATAAAGGTCAAATAGTCGAATATCTCCCAGTCGATGAGTTTATAAAATCAGAAAACCCTTTAGTGAGAGAGTTTCTTGAATTATAATTTGGATTCAGAGTGTTATAACACCACTTATTTCTTGTTTAATTCTTTGAAAAAAGATAAAAATATGTTGCATGAATGAATTTAAAGTTGGACTCATGGCCATTGCAACAATGATTGCTGCGGTCTTTATGTCCTTGAAAATTACGTCAAATCAATCTGGCTTTGGAGAGTATGTAACCTATAAAACAATACTCACAGATGCCTCGGGTATATTTCCAAAGACTCCAATTAAAGTTGCAGGTATTAATGCTGGAAGAATTAAAAAAATTGAATTAGACAATAATGAAGCCTATGTTACTTTTGAAGTTCTAAAAAAAGTGCCCGTAAGTGAGGGTTCAGTACTTAGAATAAAGACAGTCGGCTTTTTGGGAGATAAGTTTCTTTCAATTCATATGATTCCTGGTAGAGCAATTTTAAAAGAGGGATCAATTATACCTTCAGAAGATGCACCAGGCATCAACAATCTAGTTCAAGAAACAACCGATATACTTGTAGATGTTAAAGAAGTTGTAAAATCCTTGAGAGAGGCCATGGCCCCGGCAGATGGGCCAAATCCAATAAAAGAGATATTATCAGATTCAAAAAAAGTCGCTGAAAATTTTAAGGCAGTTTCTATCAGTCTGAAAAACATCTTTGAAGATGAACATAAATATAAGGATATTGTGAGTAATTTCCAAAGAGTTTCAGAAGAGCTTGCTTATCAAGTTGATTCAAAGAACTCTGATAGCTTTATGAGCGATATCAAAGGTATTAAGGGTGTATTAGCAAATTTGGATGAGGCCTCGAAGTCTGCTAACGAAATCATCGCAAATATTAAGAATGGGAAAGGTACAATTGGTAAATTACTGGTTGAAGACAAAATTGCAGATGAAGTTTCTGCCACATTGGCCTCAGTTCAACGGGTTGTGGGAAAAGTGGATGAGATTAGAACAAATTTATCAGTTTTTATTGGTGGAAGTAGTGAACAGGGAAGTGCAACGGATATTGATTTAGAAGTATGGCCTTCTCCGGAGAGGTTTTATAGTTTGGGAGTTTCTAACTCAGAATATGGGATTGCAAATATTAAAGAAACGACTACGACTGTAGATGGAGTGAGTACAACAGTTGAAACCAATGAAAGGAAAAAGGATGAATTCAAATTCAATATCCAATTAGGACGGAGATTTAATAATTGGTCATTGCGAGGTGGGCTTATTGAATCTAGTGGTGGTGTAGGGGTAGATTATTATCAAATAGGTTGGGGAAGTAAGTTTTCATTTGATGTTTATGACTATAGAGATGGAATTGGGCCAAACCTCAGACTATCTTCGCAGATTAGGCTTTGGAATGTTTTTTACGGAAAGGTTGCATTTGAAGACATGATTGCCGATACTAGAGGTATAACTTTAAGCGCAGGGCTTAATTTCACGGACGAAGACTTAAAGGGTATACTAGCTTTTTTCTTCTAGGGAACGGTAATCCTGAATGGATAAGAATTGGTTAATACGTACAACTTCAAAGCAAATACTTGGTCCCATATCCAAGCAAAAGATACTGGAGTTGATTGAGAAGGGCTCCATTTCAGGAGATGATGAAATTTGTTCAGGTAACGGATATTGGTTTAAAATCCGTGAAGAAGAACTCGTAAAGTTATATGTTTTTGGGAATAAAAAACAACCTTTTAATCCTATTTCAGAAGCAGAATCTTTGTTTTATAAACAATCCCAAATAAAAATTGAACAGCTGGCACCGATTGAAAAGATAAATCCTAATATACCTATCGCACCAAAAGAAAATTTTGAGCTTGATCTTGAATTTGACTCTCAAATTAATATTTCACTGGAAGAAATTCAACAAGATGCCGATACTCATCAAAATACAAGTGTACAGCACCATATTGAAGATGATAGTGCACATGATATAACTGTAGTAGGCACAAATTTACTTAGAAATGATGAACAAGTTCCACCAATAGATAAAAAAAGCGCTCATCCTGAAACTACTAAGGAAAGTGATGTCGTTTTACCCAACGATGATGATTTAGACTTCCCTGATATTAATCAACAGATTGATGACCAATTGAATTTATCTGCTTTTGCACCACCTCCCAAGACTCCTACTTTGGATTTAAGTGATGAGGAAATTCAATCAAATGAAGAAGTGTTGGTTGAGTATCCTAAACATGAAATTTTTCAGAATTTAGACGAAGAAGTAGTAGTTGAATCAGATGAAAAAGAGGCGAAAGTTGGAGAAGAGACTATAGATGGTTATAAATTACCAGCTAGTGAGGATTTAGAATACCCCGACATGGGTGAAGTTCCAATTAGAGGTAAAGCAAGTGTCTTCGATTCAGAATTTGAAATAGAGCAAATTGAAGATAGGGAGGGTTTGTCTTTAGATAATAATCAATTGAGATCTCAAGAAACAGATATCGAAGAAGAGCAAGACGACTCTAGAAAAAGTAGAAACTACGAACCTACATCAATTTCAGAATTAATCACTGATAACAAAAAGAAAAAAATAGAAGTTCTAGAAGATGCTGATGATTTTGAAAATACAAAAAAAATGGACAAAAAACTAATTCTCATCATTTTAGGTACTTTTATTTTTGGAATAATTTGTGCCCTTATTGCTTTCAAATTCCTTCTTACCCAAGAAAGTAGTAATATTTTTCAAATTATACCATCTGCATATGCTCAGGATGCCTCTGAAAATTTTGTAAAAAAAAAAGTATATATGAAGAAAAGTCTTATAATTTAGATAATCTTTCAATTACTTTCAATTATGCCCTCTTTGATCAATTTGTAAAAATTTATGATTCCTCCTCTCCAAAGGACTGTGAATCGATTCAAAACTTTCAATTCAAAGTATATACAATTTTTACAAATGAGATCTCAGATGAAATGAAATCTTTATATTCAAAATGCATGTATAAATTTAATCTTGAAGAAAGAAATTTATTAGAGAATCTTTTTAACAGGAAATATCATCAGGATGTTTCTTCAAACAATCTCTTTGACATCAAAGAAGAGAAAATACAAAAATATTTTGAACTCAAAAGCATTCAATTAATTAAAGTCAGACAACTCATTATGAAATATTTTGTGAATAACGAAGTGAAAGTTGATAAAAAAATTCTTTCTGAAGATATAAAAAATCTTCAAGATACTTATCAATATTTTCCTGTTTGGTCTAAAATTATTGAAATAGGAATATATCTCAACACTGAAAATAAAGGCAAAATTAGACAATCAATTAAAAAATTATTGTTGTTATCACCATTTGAATTGAGAACTTCACTTCAGATATTTAATGATGATTTATTAAAAAAGTTTATTAAATCATTTACTAATAAAATCAATGGCATCGAATCAGTTAAAGAAAAAGAAATGTTGATAAGCTACATTTATAATATTGCAGATGAAAATACAGTAGTAAAAGAAAATTTTAAAGATTATGCAATCTGGCCATTAAATGAGCTAAGAAATAGCTTTGGCTCTTACAATTATGGAATTAAATTCATTGGGACTTGGTATTATTTACTATCTAAACGAATCAGTGAAAATGAAATCTTCAAACTACTGGATCGTAAGCTGGATAGTAAAAACGTTCATGAAATCCCTAAAGAACATTTCTGGATTTTTTACCGATATAATCCAGTGGATGACAATATTAGAAAAATTATTAATGAAAAAATTGAAAAGATTTCACTCAGTGATGATTTAACGGATCTCATTTTGATGGATATTTTGATTGAAAATGATTCAATTTTTCAATTTCTTAAAAATAGTAAAATTGTAAAAATCCCCAAACTCAAAATCAATTATAAACGAAAGATATTGGAACAACTCATTTATAAAGCAGAATCTTTACAATACCCCATTCTAGAGCTATTTAAGCTCGGTGATAGAAGAGAAGAACTGCTATGGGCAATGATAAAAGAAATCTCAATAAAATTGTAATCTACCCAACTGATACCGTATGGGGAATCGGTGCGAGTGTATTTGATAAAATAGCACAAGAATCAATAGCAAAAATTAAAAAAACTGAAATCTCTAAACCAAATTCAGTGCTTTTCTATAATTCAGCTCACCTTTTATGCTATCTATCTCATGTTCCAAGTATTCTAACTGAAATCATTAATAAAAAACAATTTGAATTAGGATTAAGTGTTCTAATCAAAAAAGATAATTTCAAATCAATTCATAAATATATTCCAGAGACTACTGATTTTGTTTCCATCAGAATTCTTGAGTACGCACCCATTCGCAATCTGATCAATGATTATTTCTGTGGACATCCAATTACAACAACAAGCTTAAATTTTCATGGTGAAAATCCTATCATTCAAGAAGCACAGGCCATCGAATTTCAAAAGAAATTTCAAGAGGAAACTTTTTTATTTCCCATTCCCAAACTAATTCCTTATGGTTTGCCATCAACAATAATTAAAATTGATGATAATGAATCTATTCAAGTCATACGGGAAGGGCAGAATTTTAAAAAAATTCTTAGAGAATATGGACTATAGCTCACCTCGGTTTTATCGTTTTAATGAAGACAGTATTAAACTTGTGAAGTTTATCTTGAAAAATACCAATATGATACAAATTAAAAATGTCCTTGATTTTTGCTGTGGTAACGGAATTATTGGCATAGAAATGGCCAGAAGTTATAAAGGTAACTCTATTGAAAGTATAACTTTTTTAGAAAAACAAACTGAATTTTCTGAGCATCTAAATTTAAATTTAAAATTTTTAGATTCGAGTATTAGAGTAAATGTAGTATTCAACGACTTCAAAGATTTTTTAACAAATGAAAAATTTGATTTAATTCTTAGCAATCCTCCCTTCTTTAGAGAAGGACATGGCAGAGCTTGTGACAATCTAAAGAAACATCTTTGCAGACATCAAGTTAATTTTACCGATGATGATCTCATTTCGTTTGTTAGATCCCATCTCAGTCATACAGGAGTTGGTTATCTGATATTACCTAGAGCTTTATTGGATAAAAAAATTGAGGTTCACCCGATAGGAAAAATGTTTATCAATTGTATTTCTGTCTGATTTTTACATTAGCAATCTATATTTTTTTGGATATAAATACTTATTAGCGATTCTTTGACTTCATCATCTTCAAGATCTTTAAACAACTCTTTTGCCTGTTTTTCCAAACTCATTCTTTTAGGAGAGAACAAATGATCTCTCTGTGGAATAATTTCTTTCTTCTTTATTCTCTTATTTATAAGGGCCTTACGACTTTCAAAAAAAGCTGGATTATACTGAAACTTTAATCGATTGATACTTTTGGAAAGTTTTGGAAATTTTTTGTAAATTTGTGAAAGAATTTCCCTTTCCAAGAGCGCTAATTGTTGAGCAAATACGCTATGATTGCATAAAATAACTAATGTTTTAAATTCATTTTTTAAAGGAAGTGTATGAGCAGCATTTCTAGGTCCAACAATCTCATCCCATCTCTCTATAAGAAAAAAAAAGTCGAAAAATTCGTTTTGACTAAATGTGTCTGAAATTCTTTTCATAGTCGACTCTAACACAAAAAATGTATATTTTTTAGCATCCCGATTGATTAAATTATGCTAATTTTTGCCTGTATCAAGACCAGTGGAGGCCTATGCGACGGAGAGTTATTATATTATTTATGCTTATTCTGACTTCATCTTGTGCAGGGCGAAGAGTACGCTATTTTACAAGCCCATTTTCCGAATATGGAATTAAAACTGTTCACATACGCCCCATTGAAAATAATTCTCACTATCCACTCATTGGCAATTCTTTAACAGCATCTATTTATGAACTTTTCAGAAAATATGATGGACTGGAGGTGAAAATAACTTACGACCTAAATGCCGATGCGATTGTTGTTGGCCATCTTTCTCAATCTCATAGAAAATATATAGACTCTCTTCTTTCTCAATCTTCTTCTGATTTTTACACTGAAAATGATAAATCGATTTCTAACTCAATTGGCGAACGAGATGATTTTGTCGTAAAACAAACAGGTATCATCGATCTTGACCTGAAGTTGTCCATGCTTCTTAAACCTACCCAAGAAGATATCCAATACGCTCTCAAATCTTCAAATAAGAATTCTGTGCCTACTGTGAGATATGTATTTAGCGAACATTTCGATTTAACAAGTTCCGTAAGTTATTCGATTAGAGGAACACATAACTCAAATAAATCCTATGATGTTGATCTTGGCGGTGTTGTAAACTATACAAATTCAAAATATAACACGAATAAAGCAATCGAAAATATTGTTCTTAATTTTTCAGAAAGCTTAAAGAATAGGGTTTTTAATGTCTTCTAAGTGGCTTCCGTGGGACTTTCTTAGTACTCATCGTGATTTTATTTATCAAGACAGACCAGGCGTCTATGCCTACCATGTTTTTGATCCTATCGTTGAAAAAGTCCTCTTCAATCGCGTACATGACAGAGCATTAAAGGGCCAAAAATTCAATGTGAAGCTTGGGTCTGAAGTTAGCGTGGATTGGCTTGAAACAGAATTATTTACATTGAGTCTTTTTCAAGATCGGTTTCCTATTCTTATTTTACATTGTGAAAAGCTCAGTCCTGCTGTCATAAAATTTTTAAGTGAACGCAAGCGGTGGGATAACGATAGATTTATCTTCTTTTCATTTACAAAAATAACTAAATTTTTTTCATCGTGGCCAGGATTAAAACAAGAAAATTCTTATTTCTATGAGGTTACGCCCCCTCGTTTTTGGGAGAGTTTACAATTTGTTGATTTTCTGGCCAGCGAATTAAACCTCAATTTAGATTTAAAAATAAAAACTTTTCTAAGCGATAATTTAGGAAACAATGTCTCAGAGTTATATTCTACATTGAATATGATTTCACTAAAACATGCAACAATAGGTAAATATCTAACCTTCGAAGAAGTAAAAGAGATTGTTCAAAAGACGAATTACGACCAATTTAAATTGGCCAGCATGTTCTCTCAAAAGCGTATGAAAGATTTTTTTACAGAGCTTCTAGAATGGCAAAATGATACAGAGGCACTAAGAAGTTTTTGTTACTTTATGCAAGGACATATATTTAAAATTTTAGATCCATCCTTTATTGAGAAAAAATCTAGACAATCAAAATACGATAAAGAAATTTTGAATGCTTCGAAAGTTTGGAAATCTGGAGAACTACTTAAGGGGATGCAATTTTTCTGCGACCTTGAAACGAAAATTAAACTAAATGATTTGTTCGTTGAAGAGCTAAGACTTAAGTATTTTAAAGTTTTTTCTTAACTTTCTTTAAAACAAAAAAAATCCTCTCAAAGAGAGGATTTTTAAAATGTATTGATAATCAAAACTTAAATTTTATTAACTTGAGAAGTTAGTCTAGAAGTCTTTCTTGCAGCATTATTTGCCTTGAGAATTCCAGCACTAACCATTTTTGAAAGAAGCGATTGCGCCTCAGTCAATAGGCCTGTTGCCTTCGATTTATCATTTTCACTTATCGCAGTTCTAAGTTTTTTAATTGCAGATCTAGCTTCAGATAATCTACTTCTGTTTCTAGCAGTTTTACTAATAGTTTGTTTTGATCTTTTTTTCGCAGACTTGTGGTTTGCCACAGCTAACTCCTTCACATTAAATTAATGCCACAATTACAGCGCCTTTTGTATGATATTGAGTCTTTGTTGGCAAGAATTATTTAAGAGATATGTAGATGTGTGTATGACTACCAGCGCTATCTGTTTTATATCTGTAAATATCGACTTGTAAGAGTTCTAATGCTATATACTAAAAATATTTGGCCATTAGCAAAAAACAAAGGTGTTCTTATGAAAATACAAAAGGTTGGTGTGATTGGTTCAGGGCAAATGGGACGAGGAATTATCCAAGTCGCGGCCATGTCTGGTCTGCAAACATATGTCTACGATGTATCTAAAGAGAGTCTAAATAATGCAATGGATTTTATACGTAACCAAATGCAAAAGGGCGTAAATAAAGAAAAATGGGATAATGCATTCTTGGAAGACACTCTCGGACTCATCATCGCAGAAGATTCTATCGACAATTTAAGTGATTGTGACATTATTATCGAAGCTGCTAGTGAAAATAAAGAAATCAAATTCAAAATTTTTGAACGTTTAGATCAAATTGCAAAAAAAGAATGTATTCTTGCAACAAACACGTCCTCAATATCAATAACTGAAATTGCGGCCGTAACCAATAGAGCTGACAAAGTCGCAGGGATGCATTTTATGAACCCTGTACCAGTAATGAAACTGGTTGAAGGTATCAGAGGATTAGAAACTTCCGATGAAACTTTTAACAGTGTGAAAACACTGGCCGAAAAAATGGGAAAAACTTTTATTTCTGTTCAAGATTTCCCAGGATTTGCAGTAAACAGAATACTTATGCCTATGATCAACGAAGCTGTTTATGCTTTATATGAAGGTCTGTCCAGTGTCGAAGATATTGATCAATCAATGAAACTTGGTTGCAATCAACCAATGGGACCTTTAGAGCTTGCTGATTTCATAGGACTCGATACATGTTTAGCAATTATGGAAATTCTTCACGAAGGACTGGGGGATACTAAATATAGACCTTGTCCTTTACTTAAAAAGTATGTGCTGGCCAAACGATTAGGTCGAAAGTCAGGTCGAGGTTTTTACGAGTATTAATTAACAATCAGATAAGGTGATTCCATGAGTATTGAAAAAGATTACGCTGAAATTAGAGATCTTGCAGCAAAATTTGCAGATTCGGAGCTGGCCCCCTTGGCAAAGAAAATTGATGAAGAAGGAAAAATTCCTCAAGAAATTTATCAAAAGCTCGCTGAAAATGGGTTTCTTGGAGTTTTTGTTCCTGAAGAATATGGTGGCGCTGGTTTAGACTATATAGCGTATTCTATCATTACGGACGAGCTATCTAGAGGATGTGCCTCCACAGGTGTACTTGTTTCTGCACATAACTCATTGAGTATTTTTCCAATACTTGAATATGGCAACGAAGAACAGAAAAAAAAATATTTACCAAAAATGGCCAGTGGTGAATGGATAGGCTGTTTTTGTCTTAGTGAGCCCAATGCTGGATCAGATGCTGGTTCTTTAACAACATTTGCAGAGGACAAAGGTGACCATTTTGTCATTTCAGGGACTAAAAACTTTATTACTAATGGAAAAGAAGCAAACATTGCAATTGTTTTTGCTAAAACAGAAAAAACAAATGACCACAAAGGCATGTGTGCTTTTATAGTTGAAACAAGTGATCCAGGTTTTCAAGTTCAGAAACTCGAGGACAAGTTGGGAATTAAAGGATCTTCTACCGCGCAGATTTTTTTAGACAAAGTCAAAGTTCCCAAAGAAAATCTATTGGGAAAAAGTGGCAAAGGTTTTAATATAGCTCTAAGCACCCTAGATGGTGGACGTATTGGCATCGCTGCTCAGGCCTTAGGTATTGCTAGAGCTGCTTTTAATTATGCAATTAGATATTCAAATGAAAGAGTACAATTTGGCAAACCCATTTCACAACTTCAGGCCATACAATTTATTCTGGCAGATATGAGTACAAAAATTGCCGCTGCAAGATTACTTATTCTAGATGCAAGTGAGAAAAAAAATAATCGTGAAAATTATTCAAAAACTAGCGCGCAGGCCAAGCTTTTTGCTTCAGAGGCCGCAATGTGGATTACAACAAAGGCCATTCAGGTGTGTGGAGGTAACGGATATACAAAGGAATATCCTGTAGAGAGACATTTTCGCGATGCTAAAATAACTGAAATATATGAAGGAACTTCAGAGGTTCAAAGGTTAGTTATTGCTGCAAACGAGTTAAAAGAAATCTGATATACTCATGAGTACGGCTTAATATATTGACCATGAAACTAATAGGTGATAGGTTATGGCGCCTATTATCAATACAGGACATTTAAGTGGTATTTAAAAAATTACTGGAGAATTTTTCTATGGCCAAGAAAACAAAGAAAAAAATTACAAAAAAGGCAGCAAAAAAAACTGCGAAGAAAATTACTAAGAAAACGGCCAAGAAAACTACTAAAAAACCCGCAAAAAAGGTCGCTAAAAAAACGACAAAAAGGCCAACAAATAAGACAGCAAAAAAAGTAACTAAAAAAATAACGAAAAAACTAAATAAGAAGGTATCAAAAAAAGTTACTAAAAAAACTGAAAAAAAAGAGACAAAAAAAGTTTCAAAAAAGTCAGTTAAAAAAACAGTTGCAAAGAAGCCTACTTACAAAACTATTGAAAAAAGTGTTCAAGATAAAAAAGATACTCAAACCAAAAAACAAGAAGCAGAAAGTGTAGTTATTGAAACTCCAGCGAAAGCTGTTGTTAATGAAACTCCAGAAAAAAAAGAAGTTATAGCTCAAGTGAATATCCCAGTAGAGGGAGAAATTGTTGATGAAATCAAGGAAAATATTGCAGAAGAAGTTATTAATCTGGCAAGGGATTACTCTCTAGACGATATTTTTGCCTCATTAAGTGAATTGGATTTATTTCAAAGCGATAATGATGATTGCATTGAGAAAGGCTGTGATAATCCGGCCACCACTTCGGGATATTGCAGACTTCACTACATTGCAAATTGGACGGATATTAAAGAAAGACATGAAATTCTAAGTGAAGGTAAGCTCCAATCGTATATTCAAGACTTGGTAAATAAATATCCAATCAAACAAATTGAGACAATTTTACAAGATTTATCGACTGATAAAAAATTCTTTGGAGTTCTTAAAGAGCTTAACCTTGATGGAGATGAAATCGACTTTGATGACATTTCTGAAGACGTAAATGATGACGATATGGACATTGCTTTTGAGGCCAAAAGAGTTGGTGGAGGACCGAAAGCTGGTTTCGATGATGAAGAGGAAGCTCTCTAGTTTTAAATTAAAATTTTATCAATACATAAAAGCAGGCCATTGGCCTGTTTTTTTATTTCTTTAGTTCAAAATTTGACCAATAAAAAAAATAACTTCGTCTGACATTGCACTGCATGGGTATTTTATTCATAGAATATTGTTTAATCATGGTGCGCATTAATAATATTTATTTCTCAAAATAATTTATTTGACCATCATTCAGGCTGTCTATAGGCTTTGCTTTCAGCTATTTTTAAATAGTCTTCATTTAGTGTAAGTGCCAGGGGGAAATAAATGCGTTATTTGAATAAATTGGGCCCAGATCGTCCAGTACTGAAGGTTACTACAGCGCTTTGTTTTTGCTTGTTTTCAGGGATTGGACAGGCAGGCGAAGCTTTTACAAAGGATTGTAACGAAAAATTACTCATTTCTAAGACTTCAAAAGAAGTCATGAAAGATGTTTCGATGCGTTTAGAAACTTACAAACTTTCTGATCTTCTTGTTGCCAATAAAGAAAAAAATGTTTTCTACAAAAGTCCTGTAAACGTTATGGGAGCAGCACAGTTTTTACAAGCGATGATTGAAGAGGCAGGTTTCACTGAAAAAAATATTCCTGGTGAGGGCAGAGTAAGAGAGTATGCTTTCTTTTCCTCTGGTACTGAGAAAACAGATGGGAGAATGATTATTGATAACGAAAGAAATATTCATAATCTTGTTAACCAAATAAAAGCTTCCAATAGCGGAAATAGAAAAGTCCCCCTTCTCATCGGGCCTGCAGGAACAGGTAAATCAGAAATCCTCTCAATTATTGCAGCAGGGACAAAATGGTATAGTTCAAACAATGATAAATTCAAACTTTTCACTTTTAAGTGGAAAAACTTGCATGAAATAGATGATCTTCACAGATTTCTTTTGAAAATAGGTTCGAAAGTAAATCCAGAAAGAGTTGATCCAATGAATTCTTCGCCTTTTACAATTTTACCTCCAGGTATGCAAAAGGCTGTTTTAGAATTTGTTTCTCCTGCAGTTAAGGAGATGATTGATAGTTCTCCAAATCCTGTTTACAAAACGTCGCCATTCTCTGCGGAAATAGTGAAGTTTATTGTAGCACATCACCAAAAAGGAAAAAGCAATCAAGCGATTACAGAAGAGGAGTATCTCGATATTCTAGATAAGCACATTGAAATTATCAGAGTTGAAAAAGAAATCTCAGGAAAAGTAAATGCTCAAGGTAAAGAATATAGCAAAGCTGATTTATATAATTCTCCTAATGCATTAGTTGCTTTCAAATCTGGAGAAGGTTCAAATCATCCTTTAAATTGGAATTACGATGGCCAATACTTAAGATCAAATAGAGGGGCACTTTATTTAGATGAGTTTTTTAGAAATCCGAGTGAACTAAGAGATATGGCCCTTCACATCACTCAAGAAAGAGAACTTGTTGTGGGAGGAGCTCCTGATACCCCTCTAGATACAAATATTTTTGCTGCAAGTAACTTTGAATCAGTTGAAAAAGTACTTGCAGATGCAAATGGAACTGGGGGGAAGGCACAATTAGATCGTTTTTCTGAGCAAAGATGGTTATGGCTTATTCGTCCTACAAGTGCGGCCAAGCTTACAGTTCTATCAGCGAAACAGCCAGTCTTTATGAGAAAACTTGGTGAAGGTGAGAGATCAAAAGAAGAAAATGAGATACATACCGCGAATTTAAGTGAACTATGGCCCAGAGCTGAAGTTGGTGAAAAACCCAAAACACCTGCTGATAGATATGAACTATTCATTGGGGAAGGTGAAGACCAAATTCATGTTGCTCCACATGTAATAGACTATATCGGGCAAGTATTAGTCGCTACAAGAGCAAATACAAATCCTTCTGAAGCAAGTGCAGAAGCAAATTATGATGTTATAAACAAGCCTTTATTTAAAAATATTGTTACTCGAATTCAGTACTATTTAGGAGATATGCCTTCTGTTACAGCTGCGGAAGGTAAGGAGCTTCAAAATCTATCAGTGCTGCTTATGGAGGGAAATTTTGGGATTTCACAAAGGGATGCTGAGGATTGGATAATTGAATCAGTAAACAGAGCACTGGAGCCAGGAAATAATAAATGTCTTGATATCTTTATTGTTCAATCGGTTTTTAAAGACCTCCTCATGCAAGGTAGAATAAAGTCAAAAGACGCAAGAGAAAGAATTGAGTGGGAAGGAATTGCTGCACAGATTGCGGAGAAAATCTATTTGCCAAAAGTTAATGGTGATGTTTTTAGCAGTCTAAACGTTGAACATGGTTCAGCAGATAGAATCTATCGCGAAGTCGTAGAAGATATGCTCAATTTGAGTCAAGGTAAATCAGAGGAAGTTGAACAAGAAAGATTAAGAGAGATTGGTAAAATCTATTTTGATAACGAATTTGATAATCTGAATATCCAACAAATTACAGCGTTTCATATGGAAGAGGCCAGACGGGGAAATACAAGTCTTTATGACAGCAAAGACCCAGCGCTTATGAGAGCAGTTCAAAAATGGATAGCGAAAAAAGCAAGTCAGTCTGTAAGTCTATTTTCAATTGGTGATTATCTTCGTGGAAATAAAACTGATTCCGATACGGCCAATACGACAGAGAAACTGGTGCATCACATGTCAGAAAAACATGGTTACTGTCCACATTGTGTAAAAACTGCCATTCAACTTCGCAATCAACAAGAGCGAAAAGAAGCGGAAGCAAACGATTAGTATTCTTTCAATCTAGGACTGAGAGAAAGAGTATTTAATTATGGGGGTTTGTGTGTTTCTAAATATGAGAATTGTAAAATTTGTATGTATATTTATGTCAGTCTCACTTTCATTGCTTGGAAGTGAGACTATTGTTCGTGACAAAGTACATAATGGTGAGGCCTATAGGGTTGTCGAGACAGAATTTGATGGAAAAGAAAAAGGTATTTATGTTCGTAAAAAAGGTTCGAAAGATTGGCATTTGGCCTTAAAGGGAGATGTTCTTTTTTATTATCAGGCCAAAGGTCCAATCGTCGCTCAGTTTGACCAGTATAGTTCTGGTTATAGTCAATCTTATGAAATGATCTCAATTATCGATGGAGAGTTAGTTTTATATAACTTCCAGTCGGATTCAAATGAAAAAAATAGTTATATAAGGATCGGAGTAGATCGCAATCAACTCTATGATCCTCTCTCTAGAGATCTCATTTCGTTGCAAAAAATAACTGATGCTGAAAATGTCAGTGCTTTTGTGTCGACATTGAGTTCAAGTGGCCAAGAGTTTGTTATATCCGTTAAATTTGATTCCCCTCAAATGGTTGGCGATGGAGTCACTTTTGTTGCTAATTTGGAAACTAGTGAAACAGGCCAACTGAAACTAACATCGTCTCCAGTTATTTTGAATTATAAATATATGAATGACACTGAATTAAAAAAAATATCTCCAATTAATTCAAAATATATTTCAGAGAGAGTTTTAAATAAAATAATTAATAATGAGACATTGAAAGAAAAAGCATCAAAAGAAATAAGAGAGCAGCTCATACGTGCAAAAAATCTAGGTCCGATGTCTCAGGCCGTAGATCCTAAAAAACTACCTATGTGGGATATTCAAACAAATGATATCCATCTACCTGTTAAGGAAATTTCAAAGGAATATGGAATTAGAGATGGTAAAATTGTGTATATTTATGGAATTAGTGGTTCGCCCAATAGAGTCAAAATATTCAATAGTAAGGACAATTTAATTGAAGAGATCGTCGGGGATTTAGAAATTTTGAGTGAAAAAGATTTTGGGGCAAGAATCTTTCATCATGAAGAAATTAGTTTAGTACCAATTAATAATAAATTATATGTTATTTCTCCAAGTCAAGGAGTTGTTCATCAAATAAAAATTCCAGGGATAGATGAAATGTCAAATATCCAAGAACTAAATTTTTTCTATCAGAAAAGTGGAGGACAATACACGATGGTTCTCTCAATGATTTATAATAATATCCCTAGAAATCATTTCTTACAATTTGTATTGTCTAATAGTCATAATAATTTAAATTTTTTAGTTAAAAAATCTTACACAATTCCAGAACTTATAAAAAACAAGTTATCAAATTTCTACTCACATGATCTTAAATATAGATTTCATCAATCTGAGGACGGTGGATTTCTTTTTGACAATATTACAAGTCCGCAAAATACAAAATCAGCATATGATCAGCAGTTAAATAAAGATTTACCAATGATTAATTTGCTTACTTCAAAAGATGAAGGCCCAAATAGCAATATAAAAATTGGATATATCAGACCAAAGAATAGTATTCGGATCAATGAGTATTTAATTTATAAAGAATATGCTGATGATTCTTTAACTGAAAGATTAACAGCAGTTTATTCAACAAATGACGATTTCAAATTTAATGCAAAAAAATTACCAGGTGAATTGATATTTTTAGACGCAGATAAAAAACGATTTTTACAAGATACATCTTCATTCGTTGTTGAATTAAATGACCCAAATGCAAAAGGAACTAACTCCAAAGTCAGAGCAAATGTTTTTGGAGATGTGTTTGCACTTGATTCAACCTATAAAAAGGGTGAGCAAGGTTACACTCTATATTTTACACTTGCTATAAAATCTGATAAAGAAACCAGAATTTCTCCTGCTGTTATTGAATTGCCTAAAGAATATAAACTTTCTGATATTGAGTTTATTAAAATCTTAAATCATAAAGATCGTAAATTTACAGATATGTCTTTAATTGTTTCATACGGAAAAACAAATGAGTATGGGGAGAAAAATGATTGGAAAATATATTCTTTCCCTGTCAAATTTGAAGTAGATGCAAAAGATAAAAGTGTCTTCATGAAACAGCTTGATCCTGTTCTTATAAGTGATTTGTACATTGAAGAAAACCATTTGATGGAAAGAGTAAAATTTGATCAGAATGGAAAAAGTTATTGGATAGAAAATCCTAATATCATAGATACTGATAAAAAATTTATAGTCAAAAGTTTAAGAACTGGTAAAATACTTTACCCAAACCTAAGTGATGAAGACAAAAAACTACAATTAAACTCAATTTCAGAATCTGAAAAAAGTAAAATTTTTAACCAAAAATATGAAAGACTTAGAAATTATTTAATTCCTAAATTTAATCCACAGTTGAATGATAAAGCACCAACACATTTTAAAAATATATCTTACTATGGGCATGAGAAGTATAAGAGTGATTTATTTCCAGGAATAAGAGACTTATTAGAAACCTTAGCATCCGCAGAAGTAAATGGACAAGATCATATATTGATAGTTCCAGCAAAACTTAAAGAATACTTGCAAACTGTTATTTATTCTATATGGCAATCTTCTAAAGGAAAGTTTTCAATCAAAAATAACCAACTAGATCTTTATTATTTTGGAGACGAGAACACTCAAACTGAAAGTCAAACATCATTTATTGAATTAATGAAAGGAATTGTCGAGCAAAGTAAAAAGAAAAGAATGAAAAGTATTGTTCTTGGAGATCTCACTACTCTTGAACAATTCTATAATCGGTTCACTGATGAACAAGACCCACAAATTAGATTACAAGATGAAGTTGGTTTTAACTCTGATGAAATTTCAGCACTAACTGGAGATGAAGAAGTAAAAATAAAGAATGTTCTTCCTCATGCACTCTACCTTCTCAAGACAGAAGGTGAAGAGATTCCCCTAAAAGAAATGAGAGATTATTTTTCTGAAGAAGAAAGGACTTTTTCAACCCTTTTTATAGCTACTCCTGAAGAGTGGAAATCTTACGAAAATGATGTAATGAAGACAGAGGTAAAACATGGCTTTTTTGAATCATTTCATGTCCGAGAGATTCAACCTCCAACTTTTGAAAAACAAGTTGAGATGATTTTATCAATTTTTGAAAGGGAAACAATTGAAGAAATTGATTACAAATACAATCTAAAAGGACTTGTAAATAAAGAACATCTTAAAAAATGGGAAGAAAATTCCTACATCGAAAAACAAAAGGTTAAAAGAAAAATTGCAGAATACTTTGTAAATAGAATTAATGATTTGTCCAGAGATTCAAATGATAATGCAATTGAAAAATTTACTGTTATTTTAAAAACCATTGGGCAATTAATGATTTCATCTGAGAAATTAAGAAAAAGACGAGTTATTGATAAGTCTTTTGTTGAAGGTATCCTCTACAATGAATTTGATATACCACTTAACGAAGATGTTTTACCCAGTGACGATCCACTAGTAAGAGTTTTATCTGAAAATTTTATGCAAGATTTACTTAGTACTCAATATACAGCATCAGCTGACCTTGCGGGGAAAATTATTGATCGATTAAGAGCTCAAACAAGAAAAGATCCAACTCGTCCAGTTTCTGCTTCCTTTATTTTAATGGGACCAACCGGAAGAGGAAAAACCTCTTTAGTTCTAGCTTTTTTTGAGGCACTCAATTTGAAAGTCTATGATTTGAGTGACAATCACCACGCCACAAATATAAATAGAGATGCTCAGGCATTTATCATTAAAGGTGGTGAGGCCGGACAAGTAAGTTACGGCGGCAATTCATATGCAAACAATTCTATAAATATTGATAGAATTCTAGAACATTTAGATAATTTTCTAGCATCAGAAAATGGGCCTCGAGGGTTTATCTTAGTTGATGATATTCATAAAATGGATCCTGTTGCGCGAGGGAAAGTCATCAAACGTCTTCACACATTGATCGAACCAGAAAATGGAAAATATACGGCCAGACC
>JACKAK010000018.1 GCA_020635115.1 Halobacteriovoraceae bacterium
CATAGGACTTCCTATCACAAGGAGACTATGTGGGCCAGAGCATAGTTAACCTAGTCGATAGGAGGGTATAATGTCGTCTAAACTAATTTTGTTACTTAGCTTTTTATTAATTGCTTCGAGCTATGCACAGGCTCCAGATCCAAATACAGAAGGTGCGGAGTCAGATAGGCCAACTCAGCAAACCGAAGAGACTAGTTCTAATGATGAAAAATCTATTAATCAGGTTCAAATGAATCCAAGCCAAACATCAAGAGAAGATATCGTCTTAATCTATAGTGAGGAAAAAAAACACTTTATCGATTCCAATAATAAGAAGGCCAATTTGTTGGAATTAATATCTGAAAAGAAAAAAAGTGTCACTGTACTTTTAGAGTCTGAAAATTATGAAAAAATTGGAATCAAATTCAAATTTAAAGAGGTAAGGGGAAATAGAGATGAGTTAAAAGTTGTCATGAGTTCTTATGATGAGGACTTTTCAAAAAAATATGCTTCAATCGTGTTTGTTCTTAATGTGAAAGACACTCTAGACGAAGTAAATGCGTCCTTTTTAGACTCTTTTGATGAATTACTTGAAAATGACCCTAGAGGTGAATTTTTTCACTTCAGTGATGGCCAGATGATTGGTCTCATGGTTTTTGCTTCCATTGGAGCAGCGGTTGTTCTTAAATACACCATTGTTCCAATGGCCATTATTGGAGGTGTTGCAGGTCTTTCTTATTTAGTCTATGTGACCATCAAAGAGCTGTATTTTAATGAAGAAAACGAAGAGGAAGAAAAGACTCTTCACGATCTTTTAAAAAACGCTCCCCCGAAAGCATAGCTGGTATTTATCATGAAATCTTTTATGCTTACAAGCGCCTTGCTCTTAATGAGTTTTGGCGCTCATACTGAAACAACTATTGATTTGAAATCATGCGAAAAATATTTCCTAAAGAAGGGGGTTTCAGTCACTCCGATCAACATTTTTAACAAAGTAATGGAGAAGTTTGTTGAATCGGATTCAGTTGATTTTAATATCAATAAACTAACTGGGTTGGTTTACAAAACGAAAAGAGTTCTCCAAGAGCTAGGAATTAAGGATTCTAAAGAACTTCTAGAGATAGAAACTGAAATCTTCTCCCTTTCTTTAGGCGGGGCAAGAATCTTTGTGGCCGGAGCAGGCCAAAATGAAAAGATTGACCTTGTGAAAAGGATAATTGGTGATTCTAGTGCCACTCAGGCAGACCATGTGCCATTTTCATTTAGATTTTTTGAAAATCTTGGTTCAGAGAATAGATCCTCTTATCAAAAAGACACGCTCTATTCATTATTTCCTGTGAAAAAAGGACATATTGCCACAAAAAAATCTGAGAATGACGGATATGTTTCAAAATCAGATTTAATGAGCTTAGATCTAGGGCAATCTCCAAATGAACTCATTCACGAAACTTTCACCTCCGCTTTTAAAGATGTTCATTTTGTGACTTCACCTTCTTCAAAGTATTTTAAAAAGGATGCTATTGAGTACACAGGTTACGCCAAATCTAGCGATTATGTATTTATTAATTTAACAGCTGATACTAAACAAAATGAGCTAGAATTAAAGTATTTAAAAAGTATCCTTAAGAGACAGAAAGGCAAAAAAATCGCTTTTTTTGTAAGTGATTCACTTGGAACTGTTGAAATTGATCATGAACTACTAAATACTTCTTTAAATCTACTTGGTGAAATCGTTCATGAAAAAAATACTCTCGGGGCATGGTCCATTGTTGATGGACAGTTTGTTCAAAGGGATCTTATTTTTTCAAATGAATCTGTTTTAAGCTCTACTGAGTTTAGTGAGGTTATCGCACAGATTGAATCAGGAGTTAGAGAAAATGAATTAAGTCGTGCAGTCAAGCTCGTTAAAAAGACTTTAGTTTATCTAACGAGTCTCACAAAAAGATCTGTTACTAGAAAACATACTTTAAATTTAGTGCAAAAGCTGATTGCAATCAACGTTGATAAAAACGCAACAGATTCAGCAAGAGAAGTTCTTGATGGACCTGTGACTCACAACTTATCCAAGGAATGGTCACGTCAACTTACTGAAAGTCCTTTTGGTATACCAGAATCAGTTAAAAAAGAAATAGAAAGGCTACTTAATACAAAACTTGGAAAAGCAGCTGTTGGTGCCGTTAACCTAGCTAGTGGCACTGTAAACGGCATTTTTTCATTAAATAATCTTTTCAAAAGAAAAAAAGAGGTCAGTGTCATAGATCCAAGTGAGAGATTTGAAAAAAAGATAAATGCAGAAGCTGAAATTCGCTGGGAGCGCTATTTAAAAATGCTTGGATCAATTGACGCTATGATGGTTAAAAAAGAGTTCACAAGTACTGTTAGTTTAATCCAAAAAGATTTAGCAAAAGCAAAAATTAAATTAAATGAACAAGAAATTGAGTCTCTTGCAGAGTCTGAACTTAATAATCAATACAAAGAATGGATTAAAGAATCTTTAGGCGGTGAATATTCTTTAGTTGGAGATGGTTTGATACCTGGTATTGCTGCTCTTAATGGCGAAGTTGAAGTCCTTATTCGTGATGAACCGCCTGGCATCTTTGAAACGAAGAAGAAAGAAAAAGGCTTTGAGCGAAAGTTAAAGTCTGAAATCCTCGACTCTGTAACGAGTAGAATACTCTATTCTAAAATCACTAGAGGTTGTCGCGATATTATGATTCCTCTAGCGATAGGCTCCTTTGTCGGGACAATCTACTTGATTGCTACAAGTGAAGAGTCCATAAACTGGGTGAATATTGCTAAAGATCCTAAAACTGGAGAAAATGAATCTCAAAGAAAAGAAGAGCTGAAAAAGCTCCTTCCTTATTTAAATGGATTCATTTCTACTTCTTTAGCTGTTTCGACATACTTAACCATTAAAGGACTTCATGATCTCATTACTCCGGCCAGAGTGAGTTGCGCTGCGAGAAAGGTCTACAAGAATTCACTTAAAGATATTCAAGAAAAAGAAGTCAGCAACAAAATGATTTCAGCTTTGGAGTCTAAAAAATCTCTCACCGATACACATTTGAAAGCAAATGTCGTTCTTGCAAACCTCTATCTCAAAGAGGTGAGGGAAGCAGAAATACTAGAAGCAAACTCACAAAAGTTGCCTGGTTACAATGAAGTCTTGAAAATGACCAATGTTGTTATGAGCAGAGTTAAAAACTCAACTGCTCCCGTTTCAGCTCATGAGCTTGAAAGAATTATTTCAGATGTTCACGCCGAGCATAAAGGAATTTAAAATGAATTTACTAAAAAAAACATCAATCTACTTGATGATCTTTAATTTTGCCTCATTAGAGGTCTTTGCGGGTATCAAATCATGCGAAAATCTCCTTACCCCTCGTTATACCCATGAAGGTGAAACTCTTCAATTGAGAGGTAAAGAATTGCTCATGGAGAATATCAACGGGAGTGTCATTCAAAAAAATATTAATGACGCAAAAAAACTTATTAAAGTTCTAAAGGAAATGGACAATTCAACTCCGCAAGGTAAAAAAAGTCTCGATCACGCTGAAAAACTGATTAGAAGTCTCACTCATTTCAAAGATGCCACGACTAAATATTCTGAAAGGATGCAAAAAGTCGCAATTGCTCAGATGGATGATGAAAGGCTTAGCGCCTTTAGAGGGGTAGCGAATAGATATGAAGAGTTAATGAAATCAATCTACGACAACACGAATAATGTTATCATGCTTGGTGGCTCAACTCACTTTAGAAAAAGGCTCCTTAAAGACCTTAGTCTCACCTCAAGAAATAACAGCAAGAAACACGGAAAGCGTGCTTTCAAAAGTGATAAAGAATCAAGAAGTATGCGTGAGAAAATAGTAGACGCTCTCGGTCCAAAAAACAGTGAAACCCTTTTTCAAGACCCAAATGAGTTTGATTATAGCGAACACGATATGGCAATTAACTTCATCAATATGGGACAAGGTGAAATTGGTTACAGGTTTAAAGAAATAGAACCTCTGTCAATGAGTAATATCGAAGACGCACTCACTGCTAAAGAAGTGAAAGACGCCGATATTGCTATCCTGTTAGTTGATAATGAATATGAGTTCGAAGTTCAGTATCTCAAGGAGCTACTAAAGAAAAGAAAACTTCAAATATTCTTAGTGGCATCACGCGGAAGCAAAGAAATGATTGGGAAAATGGCGCTTGAGAATAGTCTAAACGATCAGTTTAAGGATGCATTTCTTGGAAGTTGGGTTTACGAAAAATCTAAAGGCTTTGATCTTATGGACACAATCTTTAATCACGCTGATTTTTCAGGAAATCTTAAGATTTCTAGAATCCGTGATGATTACGCCACTCTTTTAAAAGATTACCAAGAATTTATCTTAGATCTTGCCATAAGAGAGAAGTCCTTAAAATATGTGCAGATGTACTATAACGTTAAAACGTCTGAACTAATGGATAATTTTAACGACCCCTTTTTTAGTGAAAATACAATTAAAGATGTCATTGATATCTCAGCGCACATATACAAGAAAGTTGAGGGAAACAAGACCAAGTTTTTTCACGATAAAGAAATTGTAAAACTCAGAGCAAGAATTGAAGAGCTTCATGAAGAACAGATGATGTATCATACTAAGAGTGAAGAATCTGTTAATCTTCTAACTGACGAGTACAAAGATGACCTCAAAAACAACCAAGCGATTAAAAAAATAGCTGCAGACGATGCACCTCTTATAGCTCAAAATATCCTTAAAGATCTCGACGGAAATATAAGTGAGCTAGAAATTGAATCTAGTGAAATCGCTGAGCGAATTGAAAATGAAATTGCGAGATATCATACTGAATGGGTGAAATTTCACTTAGAAGGGGAGGTAAGCTCTCTCCTGTTAGGTCTAGAAAATGACCTTATGGCACTTGAAGAGGAATATATTGAGTCCATGCAGTCCCTGAATCTTTTGTTCACAGAACTTTCTAAAATGAAAGAAAATGACCCAAAAGTAAAAGAGGCAATAGGAATTTCTAAATACATTGCAGGCACTCTCTCAACTGTATTTGCGATTACCTCAATCTCTTCCCTTGTGTTGCTTACAGGGGACACCACTCATTTCAGTAACACTGAGCTTTATAAATCTATATTAAGTTCTGATTTTGGAAACTTTCTCACAGAGCAAGGTTTTTTTGAAAATAAAATTGGGTTCATTTTCTATTCATCAGCTTTACTGGGACTTTCGTTAACTCTAGGTGCTTATGTCGCATTAATCACGCCGTTTCTGAATAAAAGAGTAAGAACAAAACTTTATGAAATTCTTAAAAAAATCTACTCAGGTAGTTTTGCTTCAAAAGGACAGGAGTTGAGTGATGAAAACCTAGAAAGTCTTAAAATCGATTTCACTTCGTTAACGAAGGCTGAACTTAAAGTGATGAAAAATGAACTTAAAGTCATCAGCAAGATCCTTAAGCAAAAAAGATCCCTTCTAAAGTCAGTTAAAACAAAAGACCTAAAAAAACTTAAAGAGCTAGAAATCTATAAACAACAATCAATGCAACGAGTAATTCGTTCATGGGTTCATAACGCAAATAATAAATGAGGAGAAAAGAATGAGAAATGTTGTTTTGTTAATGTTATTAATTTCTACGGCTACACATGCAGATCATTACTTGGAAAATCATGACACAGGCATGGTCACGCTTGTAGACAAGATTAAAGATGGTCATCCTGATGGATTTAATTGCACGACTCAAAACGGGACAAGAGTTAAGAAAACTGGTAAGATTAAGAACAAAATGTGGTTTCAGGTAAAGGTTTTGAACGGTAACTGTAAGGGGAAAATTGCCTGGGCCCATTACTTGACTCTTAGAGAAAAACTTAAGTAATAAGTTATCTAGTCCTTAGTCAGAAAATAATGCAGCATTAAAGCTTTCTAAAAATTTTAACTTGCCATTATTTTTCAGTTGAACTGAAAAGGGATTGTTACTGTAAAGCTGAAATCCCTTTTTGCCCTGAAATCTAAATTCTGCGAGCTCATTTAAAGAACTGTCCACAATATAAAATCTGTCTTTTAAAGTGGCCTCATCTAATCCTCTGCTGATAACTGTCTGTATAATATTATCACTTTGATCTAAAAGATTTACATTGAAATTGACAATCGTTTTATTCCCATCAAAGTGGCCATATTTGTCAAATAAATATTCTCCTTCCCCTGGTCTTAGGCCTTTCTCTTTTTTATTTCTCAATTTCTTCACGAGTTCTTGGATTGGTTTAAGTTTTTGATTTTTCTCTTCATTCTTTTTATTCTTAGTGTCACTATTAATTGCGTCGTCTATTTCGGAAGACAGCCCAGAGGCATCTTTCTTTTTGCTTTCTTCTTTTTGGCCACTGACTAGCTTTGGATCACTTTTTTCTTTGTTTTTAGAGGTTTCTTTTTTGACTTCACTTTCACTTGGAGATGAAGCAGGCTTGCTGTCATTAGAGCTATCATTATAAGAGTAATCACTTGGTGAATAGCTGCCTGGCCCTGATCCACCGCTGCTTCCATGTGAAATTCCTCCTGATCTACCTCCACTATTTCCTCTTGGGTTAAAGGCTCGTTTTTGACCGCCTCCATTAGGATTGATACTCGGTCTACCTTTGCCTAAAGATTCTTTGCGTGGTTTTTGTGGGGGAGGTGTAGGAGAGGGCCCAGGGAATTCATCTGGAAATAAGTCACGTTTTATTTCTTCTCTTTTTTGTTCAGTCTCTTTTCTGAGTTTCTCCCCTTCTTTTTTTAAGGAGTCTAATTTTGTTTTAAGATCATTAATTTTTGGATCATTATTAAAAGCTTCTCTGAGCTTTTCGAATGTAGCGTTTTCCCCTAACTCCTGTCTAATTTCTTCTTTTCTGGCCTTAATTTCTTGATTAACTTTGTATTCTTTAATTCTTGTTCTGTATGAATTTCTTGCTTTTTGCGTATAACTTGAGTTTGAACTTGGAATTTTTACTTTTCTATTCGGTGACGCATTTTGAAAATTAATTCTTGGGACCTTTGATTGAGATACTTGGTTGGCCAGGGTGAGTATTTCTTCTTGCGTTAGCTTTTTGCCATCTTGGGCAGCTGCAAACTCTAAATCAGCTGAAATAACAGCAAGTCTCTCCTCGGGATCTTCTATATCTGAGTAATCTTTGTATGCACTTGGGTCTTGTTCATGATTTCGTAGATCTTTCCACCCGTTTTCAGCTACTTCTTTTCTTGTTTGCTGGACTACAGTTACTTCGCCATCATCAGAAATTATATTCATTGTTTCTTTAACTTCACCGTTGATATCAGCTAACTGTTGTATCACAGCATCTTGTTGTATTGAGGTTTCCAGTTTTTCTGCATCTGTTGGGAGTAATCCCCTAACTTCATGGGTTAGAATGCATGATTTTAATGACCCACTATCACAACCTTCAGCTAGGCTGACAGCTTTTGCGCCGAAGGCGCGTCTTTCTTCATATTCATCGGCCAATGCTTGATCTTTGGGGTCAAGAGAGCTTCTTAGTTTGTCGATTAGTTCAGGAGGACAATCTTCAAGGCTCTTTTTGACCTGATCAAGCCAGCTTGATATTCCTTTTTCAGTTATTTTTGGATTTGTCAGTGCATCTGCAAAGTTTTCAACCGTGCTGTTTTGATTGAGTGCTCTGCTTCTGTTTTCAAGAGTGATTTCCAATTGTTGTATTTGATTCTCATCTTCTTTTGAATTCTCAGTGTTTTTTTGTTTTTTTAGATCGATAGTTAACTCAGTTGTGGAGGTTTTATTTCCATTTGGAGATTCATAATCTTCCCATGAAGACTCGAAATCCTCCCAATCTCCTGCATATGCACTGCTAATGATATTAAAATCCAAATTCAAGTTCAAAAAGAAAGATGTTGCATCTTCTCCATTAATAACTTTTTTAAGTCTTTCTTCTTGCTTCTTAAAATCTCTCCCTGTGAAAACGCAATGTCCTTTTTTATTATGATTTCTATTAAATCTTGAAATTTTCTTTTCTTCGCTAAATCTAAAGACTCTAACCTCTTGTTCGCACCCTTTACTTGGAGGATTAGTTCCTTCATTAGCAGCTTTAAACAAAAGTTTGAATTCTGTTGCAAGGTTTATAAAATCGTGAGGAGCAATATATCTGTCGTTTGGAAGTTGGTCCCATATGGCATAATAGGCCTCTTCAACAGGTCTACCTTTGTCTAATAGATAGTCAAAGAAGCTCCCTTGTTTTTCTAAGAATTGAAAGAATTCTCTTAAGTTATCTCTAGTGAAAATTCCAGGAATCTCAAAAAGCCTTTTATGTAGAGGTATCTCGGTGCCTGTCTTTTTATCGACTGCTACTACCGTGGCCAATTTGTTTCCGTTCTCATTATAATATTTAACAGTTTTGAATGTGACTGTAGGGTTTCCTTTTTGGTTTAAAAACGTGCCAATCCGAGTGGTGTCATCTTTTATTTTACGTGGTTTTTTTCTTGGCCCGCGCTGTCTTTTTTTTCTTTTAGGAAACTCGCAGTTGTAAGGGGTGTGTCCAGCTCCGCATTCTCCAATATTCATTCTTCTTTTTAAACCAGAGTTTGGATTGTGTTCACTTTTTTCAAATACTTCATTGAGAAAAGAACGCGCTTTCATTTTTGCTTCTTCGAAAGAAAAAGAGTTAGCACTTTGTGACAAAAGTAGAGTGAATATTGAAAATATAATAGTTCTGTTCATATTAATTTATCTCAAAAAACTCAAATCCAGGAACACCGTTAAAAAAGTTATTCTTTAAAATAACACTTTTATAGTCACTATCAGGTGATTTGCTATATTCTTTTTTTAATCCTTCTACGCCTCGTTTATAATCGTAGGATAATATTGAGTATAGATAAACCTTACCTCTCAATTCTGCTTTTGGTATAAAGCGATGCCCAGATCGAGCATCATAATCAGTTAAGTCTACTGAGCTTTGATAGCTACCATTGTTTTCATAATTGTAAATTAGCATTGTTCGGCCTTTTTTTTGATTTTGCTTATCTTCTGGTAGTCTAACCTCTTCAAAGTAACAAAACATTTTACCATCTTTTTTTCCATAGATTTCATTTTCCGGGCATTTTGGCAACCCATCTGGGTTTGCATCACTTTTTCCGCTAGTATATCCTGTTATTCCTCGAGCCTTTCTCCAAGCAAATTCAGGCTCATTAGGAGAGACGTACTTTCCCAATGTTTCTAATCCAAGTAAAAAAGTGGCAGGTTGAGGGTTATTCATAAGTCTATATCCGTGTCTAACTTCTTTACCCATTTTATTTGAAATAGTCCTAAGACTTGAAACTGAAAGATAACTTAAGTTTTTATCTAGCATATTACTCATAAGATCCATTATTATTGTTTCTTCAGTGTATAGTTCCTTTTTTGTTTTATTACTTTTGAATTTCGATTGAAGTGAAGTTAGTTTGGAATTAATCTTATCTTCTAGTTTTTTTAAACCTTTTAAATAATCTTTGATATAGTCTTCATGCTTTATTTCGACGTGTTTTTCTTCTAATTTCCCGTTAACTTTAATTTTGTATTTAAAAATAAGATATTTTCCGGCCTTGTCAGAACATTGACTTTTAGCATTTAGAATATCTTTTTTTAGTTTTCTTGGAGGTGTCACATCGCCGCAGTAGGCAGTGATATCTTGTTTAGAAAGTCCTTGAAGTTCTTTCAGGTTTTGCATCATAAGATCTCGTACTTTACCCAGAAAGAATCTTTTTTCTTCTATGTATTTATTCTTAAGTCTCCAGTATTCTAATTCATCTTTTGAAAGATTTTGTCCTGAAATTTTGTCAAAGGGAAGACCAAGAAGTTGCTGTATACCTTTTAATCCTTCAGGATCATCGTCAACAAAAGGAACTCTTGTTCTTAGTTCGCAAGAAAGACATGAATATTCATTTCTACCAAAAGCATATAAATTCATCCCACCCACCAAAATTGATAAAATAATCAATAACTTCATTTTATTATCCTTTGTCTGATTCAAAGAACTAATCGGTCAAGTTTTAGGCGAGAATTAGCTTTGTTGCCTATTAAATCAGGGGGTTAGAAAATTCCGGTGAGAAGCACTAAAGTACCCTCTCCCTGCGATAGTTGTAAACGCTTTGGTTAATATAGTTGGCAGGAAGAGGGTAGTGATGTGATATCACATGATATTTCTAAGAGGCAATAATTGCAATTACTTTCAGAAATTAGTGAATTACTTAATGAATACACAATGATGGCCGAATAATATGAAAACCACAAAGTCTTCATCATAGACCTTCTTGGGTTCATTCAGCGAGGGTGTTTTCACTTTTTAAGCATGAGTATTCTCGTCCTCGCTGAATATTTCTACTTTCCATCTTTCAAATTTCCACATGAAATCTAAGCATTTTGGACAAATAACTCTGTCGCCAATAATGTCGGCCCTGGAGTAGTGCATACGAATTTCACATTCACTACAGTGAGTATATTGCTGCTCTAGAGGAATCTCGAAATGTTTTATAAAGTCACTAATAATATTGTTTTTCATTCACTTTTTCTGTCAAAAAACTCAAAAATTTGCCACTAGATATTCGCAAAATGTCACTATTAGAATAAGTTTAGTTCTCATACCAGCTACTTAGAAGAACAGGTGAGAAAACCTAGTACAATAGGGTCATGCAACTGACCCTAACCCCTCAAGTCCTTGCTGCTAGAAAACTGACGTGCTCTACGCATGAAGCAAGATTAGTTTTGCGTGATCTCAAAAGCAAAGTTTCTGAAGATATTTCACCAATGGAAAAATCTCTAATTTTAGAGGCCATCTCTGAAATATCTTTTCGCCTCAATGAATTAGAGAATGCAAAAGAATCGATCACTGAGGCAATTGGCCTAATTGAGAAACATAATCTTTCTAGGTCCCAATACGTGAGCCAGCTTTTGCTATTGTCTGAAATTCTAACTGCCGAAAATAGGGGAGTAGAGGCCAAGGCTATATCTATCTTTGCAAAAGAGCTGGCCAAAAGCTCTTCTGTTTAAATACCAAAGAAATTCTAAAAATGACCCAAAAAATGGACCTCGTATTTAGCTGAAATGGCCATTTTGGAGGTCTACCCTAGTCTTGGCATGGCTGAAAATTGTAGTAAAATCAGCCATATGGACCAATTTAAGTTTTTTGGTAGATTTCCGATATTGACAATGGTGCTATATATGATACCATTGTTAGATGGATATAGAAAAAGCATTGGACGCTTTAAAGAGTCCAAAAAACGTGAAATTCAAGGATCTTTTAAAAATTTGTGAAGAGTTTTTTGAGATAAGAAATATTAAAGGAAGTCACCACTCATTCAAGACTCCATGGAAAGGAAAACCTTGGATCAATATACAAAAAGATGGGCCTAAAGCAAAAAAATATCAAGTGGAACAGGTGAGAGAGGCCCTTTTAAAATTAAAAGGCATCTTGGAGGAAAATGATGGAAAAAATAAATAATTATATTACTAAGTACTCCTATCAAATTGAGTATGATCCAGAAGATAAAATCTATATTGCGAGATCAGCTGAAATCCCTTCAGTTTTAGCTCATGGTAAAACTCAAGAAAAAGCACTCAAAGAAATTAAAGTTGCTCTCAAGAATATTCTTGAGCAAATGAAAGAAGACGGTGAAAAAATTCCAGAACCATTTAATCTTTTGAAATTCTCTGGAGAATTCAGAGTGAGAATGCCTCCTGAAAAACACAGAAAGATTGCTATGGAAGCTAATCTTCAGGGAATTTCAATGAATCAATACGTAGTAAATAAGTTGTAAAAAAGACGCAATATAAAAACAGTTATATTGCGCTTCCGAAAAAATACCTTCTATGAGATATATTATTTATTATGACTTATAGAAAATACGCTTCGCATTTCCTTTAAAAATGCTAATTCTCGTATGTTCTCAACATATTATCATATATAATAATTATCACTTGATATATTTATTATATATGATAATATTGTCAAATGAAGATCAGGGAATATCTTAACAAGAAAGGAAATTCACCCTTTCAGAAATGGTATAAAGGACTCGATAAGTCCGAGCAAACGAAAATAGATGCTAGATTGACCAGAATAAAACTGATGGATAATATTGGAGACTATAAACCCTTAAAAGGTGGTCTTTTTGAGCTTAGATTCATCCATCGTTCTGGAATCAGAGTCTATTTCACTTTTGAAGGCAAAGAGCTGATCATTCTTTTTGCTGGTGGAAAGAAGGGATCTCAGGAAAGAGATATTGAAAAAGCTCGTGATTATTTAAGTGATTACTTGCAAAGCGGAGGTAATAAAAATGGCCAATAGAACACAAGAATGGTCAGAAGACGTTGCTAAAAAGTTAAAAAAGAAATCGTACAGACAAGAGTTCTTTTTAACTCTTGTAGAAGATGAGGGTCTTTCGATACGAGAAGCCGTTTATTTGATAGCAAAATCTATGGGAAATAAAGAGTTCTCCCAATTAATTGATATGGCCCCTTCAAATACATCTAGAGTGATAAATCCTAATAATGATATCAAAACTACAACTTTAGAGTTTATTCTGAAAAAAATTGGTTGTGAATTAACTGTCAAAGTTGCGTAATCAACTCAATTTTTTGCATTCAAAATTCTGGTTTTTTCCCGTAAAAAAGAGCGAACATAAAGGCCGTTATGTTTGGTCTTTCAGCGACCCTAATTCCCAGAATTTTTCGTGATTTTTTACCTAACATAAAGTCAATTATGTTAGGTATTGGCCTATAAAAATTTGTATGTTAAAATTAGTTATAACTTTCAACCGGTACTGTTCATGGATAATTTGATCATTTTGGATTCAGAAAATTCAGTTGTTAAAAAGCAAAAAACGGACCTGGCCACTACAGTATCTACCTTTTTAAAAAACTTTCTCTCTGAAAATACACGTTGTGCCTACACCACAGATTTTTACGATTTTGCGGCCTTTTTAGAAGTTAGGAATATTCGGTTAAATGGCCCACATGAAATAACGAAAGACCACGTAATTGACTATAGAGATTCAATTATTAATCATTATGCCCCAAACACTGTCCACAGAAAACTCTCTAGTCTATCTTCACTTTTTAAAGAACTCATAAATGCCAAGCTTATGGATGAAAACCCGGCATTAGGGGTTAAGAGGCCAAAGGCGAAATCAATTAGGCCAAAAACTGGGCTAAGTGATTCTGAGCTAGAAAGCATCTGTGAATTTTATGATGGTGTAACCACGCAGTCTTTACAAAATAAAACGATTCTTACGTTCTTGGCCTACACTGGATGCAGAATAAGTGAAGTCGTTAATGTGCGCGTATGTGACATACGAACAGAAAATGACATAAAAGTAGTCATTATTAAAGGCAAGGGTTCAAAAATAAGAAAAATTCCACTCCACCCTAAGCTTTGGAGTACATTAAAAGAATTAATGAGAAGACGAGAAAAAATTGAAGATGATTATATTTTTACGGCCGTCAAAAAAAGGCTGGACTCCCCTATCAGACGTGAATCTGTCCACGAAATGCTTAAAAAGACTCTCTTGGCCCTAGATATGGATATTGATAAGACATTACATTCGTTTCGCAGAGGGGTGATTTCAAACCTTTTGGAAAATGGTCACAGGATTGAGTCTGTTGCTGAAGTTTCTGGGCATTCGAACATTAATACCACTAAGGGTTATCTGGTGCGAGAAGAAAAAATCGAAGATAACCCCCTACTCTCGCTGAATTTTAAGAAATCTTAGGAGAATTATCTTCTAAGAATTTCTGAAAAAGTATTTTGTAGAAATTCTTCAGTGACATCATCGACGTTTTCAATGGGAACACGAATGAGCTGGATATTGAAATTATCAAGGGCCTCATTTTTTTGCCTTTCATTTTATTGTCTCCTTGTTTTATTTTTAACACAGTGAGACTCACTCTGAGAATGGACTAAATTTTGGGTTTATGGTCATTATGACAATATAGTTACAGCAGCAGAGCTCTATGTAGCAGGGGAAAAAGGAATGATCGATGTGGTTAAGAGTGGTAATAATTCGATGTATGAATTAATACAGATTAAGAGAAGGGTTTTGAACGATTATCTTCAAATTTTTGATAATGATTTAAAGGGTAATCTTGGATACTGCATAGAGGAAAAAGATAAAAAACCATACAGTATCAGGCATCTTATTAAAGAAATTCATAATGATGTAATAAATAAATTAATGAATTTAAATATATTAGAAGAAAAAGTCTTAGATTGCGATAGAGAACAATTAAAAAGAGATGGCTTAAGCCAAATTGATTTTGAAAGAACACCAGGAAAGAAAATCGAAGAAAATGAAGAAAACTCCGAATCTCAGTCAGGTGTTATTGTAGGCTAATATATAGGGGGGGCAGTTTTTGACACTCTAGGAACTGATGGACTAGTTAAACTCTCGAATAAGATAGTGTAAAATTAAAAATCTAAGCAATATTCAGTTCATTGAAATATTCTTAGACTAAATAAAAATAGTAATAAGATCATTATTAAGTTCAGACAACTAACTGATAGTTGATCCTTTATAAATTTCAAGTATGAAAAATTCGCAATATTCTCTCGATTGGACACTTAAATATGATATTAAAGTTAAAAATATTCTAACTGGAGTGAAAAATGATCGAAGTGAGACCAAGTAGTTTTTATAAAATTTATGAGGTTCAGCCTGGAGATACCTTATCTCAAATTATCACAGATCACTTTTCGTATGATGACTTGCCTCATAGTCCGAATCTTAATTGGTCTGAAATAAATTATCTCATAGATATTGTACTTCATAATAATCCTCATATAAAAGATCCTAATAGAATACAGCCATGGCAAATGATAGATCTTGCTACATATAAGAAAAAACACTCTGAAATTTATACCAGTGCTCATCACGCATTAATGAAGAGTATATTTAGACATATACCAATAGGGATGTCACATATTATAAGCAGAAATCAAGGGTCTCTCGATCTTTTTGGACTCTTTGTTTCTGGGTCAGTTGCTGCATCAGATAGCGTAATTGGACAATATCTAAAAGCGGTTAAAAGGTTTACAGACTTTGTAAATAATGGAGGCTATAAATTTAAAGGTTCTAGCAATAATTTAGCAGCAATGCTTCAGGATGTTTGGGATAAGGGGCCAATCAAGAAAGAAATAAGTGCTATGAATGATCTCATTATAGCACAAATAAAAGGGTTGAATTATAAAGGATATATTAATCCTTTAAAGAAACACTTGGTTTTTCCAAACACATTTTCACCAAAAAAGGCAATATTATATACAGAAAATGCTGTAAAACATCTTGGAAAAGCAAAAGCGGCATCGATTGGAACAGGGTTCATGATTGAATCTATTATTGGCCTATACAAAGTTTCTCATGCAGAAAATAATAGGGTTAAGGTTGCTTTTGAGCAGGCTGGTGGAATTCTGTTTGGGGCAGCAGCAGCTAAATTTGCAGCTTATGGTGTCTGTACATATTCACTTAGATTATATACTGCGAGCACTAGTTCTTTCGTTTGTGAATTTGGTGTTTCTTTTATTGCTGGTGCGTTAGGAAGCTACACTGGGGGTCTTTTAGGCGGCGGGACATCAGATCTGATATACAAACCTGATGAGCCTGTAACAAAGGATAAACTATATTGAAAATTGAAACTATAACACTATTGATTTTTGCAATCTGTAGCATATATTTTTTCGTATTTGGACCTCTGTTGACTTGGTTCTATTTGGATAAAAAATATCCAAAAATTAAGAATAATATTATCTACTATACAACTGCAGCAATTGCTGCCAGACAAGAGGTTTACCATCGTTTTTTTGGATACATAACAATTTTTGTGTGCGATGACCAAAGCAAAAAGAGAAACAGAAGCAGACTTTCTCACTATTTGAGACCGAATGTAAAAGTTAAAGATCTTGCTGAAATTGGAACTTTTGAGAAAGTTGTCGGGTATTTCCATTTAGTAGTAATATTTACTGCGATTTTTGACTTGATTTTATGTTATGTTTTAAATAAAGGTTGGCCTATAAATTATCTCTACGGTATTGAAAGAAGTCCCACAACATTGCAAATGTATCATCTTACTGGTCTTGCCGTTACATTAATTGGTTGCGTTATATACTATTCATATAAATTTATAAAAAAGAGAAAAGACAGGAAGTAAATTTTCTAGGGTCTATACACGCATCTAAAACCAACATCTGCGGCAGTATATGTTGACAGAGAGTTTGTTGATAGTCCGTAAATACCGGATTTATTTCCCCAAGAATAAGTTCCACCTCTAAAAGCTCCACCGCCTGACCCGCCTTGCCACTGTCCCATAGACTGAGAGTGTGTATACGACCCGTTTGGAGAAACGTCATTAGATGAAAAAGAACCATCTAGAGTTAATACATCTTTCCAGGAGTTTGTAGCATCAATTGGGGAGTTGTCGTATCCAGCACTATTTTTATCCCAATCAACTTTTTCAAGAACATTTCCTCCGAAATCCCAAATGACAGTACCATTTGACAGATAGTGTATTCTTTTTTGCTCCCATCCGCTTCCAGCGCTTTCTCCAGCGTTGTTTCGTAAGCGGTAAGTTAACAGCACCTCGTTTTTGTTGACGAACTCTTCGATACTAGTTTCATGACATAATATTTTCAGGAGGAAAGTCATGAAACTCTCAAAATCTCAACTTTTTTGGAAATACCACATTGAACAGTGTGAATCATCTTCCTTATCTAAGGCCCAGTATTGTAAACAGCACGGAATTAACAAAAGTTCTCTCAGTGCCCAGAAGTCATGGTTTAAACAACACGGTTTACTGGAAACAAAGAATCCAAAAAGTGATTTTATAAATCTAACTGATAATCAAACAAATAAATTTCAGATCTCCTTGTCTAACGGAATACTTTTAACGTTTGATCAGCTACCACTGGCCAGCTGGATTGCCCAGCTCATAGGACAGATGAATGATCCTCAACCTGAGAAAATTTAAAAAGATTTATCTCTATAGGCCCTGCACGGACTTCCGCAAGGGTATATGGGGGTTGAGTTCTTTGGTGCAAGATCAAATGCCTGTCAACCCCCTAATGCCAGACAAATCTCTCGGCATTTAAGCTGACACTTGATAGCTTTGATAATTTCCTTTATTAAATTTATTTTTAAACTCCATTGGTGAATTATAATCTAGTGAACCATGCAACCTATCGGTATTGTAGAATTCAATAAAATTAACCAATTTTTCAAATACATCACTCATGCTTTTAAAGTACCAAACTTGCAAAAACTGAGTTTCTAAAATAGAGAAAAAACTTTCAATATAAGCATTCTTATTGGGGCATTTAATGGGAATAAATTCATGTTCAAGACCCATTTCTTCTACATACTGATAAAACATAAATGATGTCATCTGAGGACCATTATCAGATCGAATTGCAAGGTCATCTAAGTTAGGATTATGTTTATCTATGGCCTCTTTAAATGTTACTCGCAAGTCTTTAGCTTTACAGCTGTAGCCGATGTGATAATTTACTATTTCTCTGTTAAAGACATCAATTATGGCCAATAAATAAAAATATTTATTTTCTCCGTGAATGTATCCTGTTTTAATATCAAACTGCCATAGTTTGTTTGGACGATCAATTTTTCTATTTTCTGATAATTTTCTATTATGTTTGATTTTCTTTTTATTTCTTGGGAGCAATAGTTTTTCTTCCTTACATATTCTATAAATTTTTTTGTGATTAACAATTAATTCGTGATCTCTTTTGATATAGTAGTGAAGAGCTTTTGCACCTCCTGCATTTTGAAATTCTTCTCTTTTTCTATAATTTTGAATAATAAATTTAATAGTAGAATCTAAAACAATAGCTCCATCATTGGTGATAGAAAAACCAGGCGGTTTTCTACCTGGTTTATAACTTGATTTAACTTTTGATTTTAAAGAATCGTAATACGTTGAAGATTTAATATCACAGTATTTGAAAACTTGAGTCTTGCTATGTCCTTGAACAATATATTTTTTGGCAATACTTAATCGTTCGCCCACAAGTTGTGAGTTTTTTTTAAAAGGTCTTCAAGGATCATATTTTTAAGTTTTAGATCAGCAATTTCTTTTTTAGCTATCTTTAGCTCGGATTGAGCTTCAGACTTTGGCTGATCTTTTCTTCTCTTGGCCAACCATGTATGAATTGTTGAATCTGGCATGTTATGCTTTTTTGCAACAGCAGCAATATTAGTTGATTCTTCTACTTCTTTTAAGATTCTTTCTTTTTGTTCTTCTGAATACTTCATTGAATAACTCCATTATTAATAATTTTAACACAAAATCCTTACGAGGAAATTGTCCAGAGTATATAGGGGGTCAGAAAGAATGGACCTTGACCCCTTTTCCAGTTATTTGTTTATTTTTTGCAATTCAAAAAGAAATGGCCTTAAAATTCTGTACTGGGATAAAAATGGCTTTGCGTTATGGTATAAGCGCTTGGAAAAAGAAAAGTTTAAATGGCCCACCCATCTCGAAGGAGACTCAATTGCAGTGAATTTTAAGGAAGTTGAGTCCTTTTTGTATGGCCTAGATCCATGGCAAAGACCATTTAAAAAATTAATTTATAAAAAAGTTTAATCTGGCCTTGGCCAATGAGATATCTTTTGGTAACGTAGTTTTATTATGAATGTTCAGTCGCTACCAAATGATATTAATATATTAAAAGAATTGATTCTTCAGAAAGATCAACAGTTAAAAGAAAACAAAAAATACATTGAAGACCTTAAAGATATGATCATGCTTTTGAGACGAAAGAAGTTCGCCTCAAGTTCAGAAAAGGACGTGAATCAGATTCAACTTTTTGACGAACTGGAAGATATTCTTGAGAAGGATTCAAATGAAGAAATTCCAGAAATAGATATTCCTGCTCATAAAAGAAAAAAAGGCGGCAGAAAACCTCTACCAGAACAGCTTCCTAGAGTAGAAGAATTCTATGATTTAAGTGAAGAAGATAAAGTTGGCATGAAGTATATTGGGGATGAGGTTACTGAAAAACTTGAAATTAAACCCGCTGAAATATTTGTCAGAAGAATAGTCAAAAGAAAATATGTGAAGGATGTGGGAGACAGAAGTGTTTTTAAAACAGCACAAGGGCCATGTGAACTTCTTCCTAAGACTATGGCATCAGCGAGTTTATTGTCTTATATTATTACGGGTAAATACTGTGATGCTCTTCCTCTTTACCGACAAGAAAAGATTTTTAAAAGAATTGATGCTGACTTAACCCGCCAAACCATGAGTCGATGGATTATCAAGGTGAGTCATCTGATAGTTCCTCTCTATAATTTTTTAGAAGAAACTTTACTGGATTCAAATTACTTGCAAATGGATGAAACCACAACTCTAGTTTTGAAAGAAGATGGGAAGAAGGCAACGAGTAAAAGTTATATGTGGGTGAGGTACAAACCTGGGGATCATCCGATCGTTTTATATGATTACGCACCCACAAGATCTGGACAGGTCCCCCTTGAACTTTTAAGAGGGTTTAAAGGCCATTTACAAGTTGATGGATACGATGGTTATTCTTTGGCGTGTGAGGAAGGTAATCTTACTCGTTTAGGATGTTGGGATCATTGTCGTCGTAAGTTTTTTGATGCGAGTAAAAGTTCTAATGGTAAGGGGATTGGGAAGAAAGGGATCGAAAGAATTAAAAAACTGTATAAGATAGAAGAAAAAATCCAGAATTTTTCAGATGAAGAAAGATTTAAAGTAAGACAAGAAAAATCGCTTCCGATACTGAAGGAATTTAAAGAATGGATTGATGAGCTTCGCCCTAAACTGACACCAAACTCACTGGCCGGAAAAGCAGTGAACTATACTTTTAATGAGTGGAAGTATTTGATCAATTTTTTAGAAGACGGAAAACTTAATATAAGCAATAGTGCCGTTGAAAATGCCATCCGCCCCTTTTGTCTTGGGAGAAAGAACTGGTTATTTTCTGATACAGTGGATGGAGCAAAAGCAAGTGCTATGTTTTACTCCCTGATAGAAACAGCAAAATACAATGAACTTGAACCCTTTAAATATCTCAATTATATGCTAGAGAAAATCCCAGCGGCCAAAACCGCCCCTAATTTTGAAAAACTACTGCCCTTGAAGATCAACGCTCAGTATCTAAATTAAGATATTGTAGAATAATAAATTGACCTCAAGTCAATATGTGGATTATGTACCGTTTACCGTGAGGGATACGACATAGACCTAATAACTTTAGATGACATTTTAGATATGAGTCTTAATAAGCAAGCTTCTAAGCTAGAAAGGGCCAGGCCAAAGAAGAAGGCTGGTAAAAAAACAACAAAGAGGAAAGTGTCCAAGAAAAAAGTCACTAAGAAAAAGGCTAAAAGGAGAGCTAGCTAGTTAATGTAGAGTGATGATGTTGTCACCGTATTCTTGTTTGTAATATCCATCAAGCAAATCAACACGTTTTTTAGAGAGCTCTTCTAATTCAGATTCGTCTAAGTCAATTAGATCGTTGTTGTAAGCCTCTATTTTCTTGCTCGTACAAAGCATATTAAAGGCAGTTGAAATGTCTTTTGATTGACTCTGTCCCATGTGGGAGTTTCTATCAAAAAAGTCATAAAAGGTATATTGAAATAGGGTTTAGTGTGACGTGTTTTTAAATTTGAGCGAGTTACGCTTGCAAGTAGTTGATTTAGTATAGATAAATTCTTCGCTAGATAGAAGATGAAGCAGTGGCTAAACAAATTTTTGGGATTAGGTCTCCAGTCATCGAAGCCTGGAACAATCTTCACTTTTACGCTCATAGAGGCCCTTTCTATAACTTATCTAAAAACTTTCTGAGTGTATTGATTATTTCGAGAAATGTCGGCATGTCATCATAATGAAGTGGCCTGTTCTCAATGTGTTTTTTGTTATAGAAATTAAAAACACTAGAATCACTCATAATAAATGCCTCATTCTTAGTGAGATCTTTTTCATCGATTTTCCTAAATTTTTTGTCTTTGTGTTCAAAATAGTCTTTGCTTCCAATGAATGATTTTACATCAGCGCGTTTTAACAGCATGTAAACATCATAGTAGTGTCTAAGGAAATTTCGATCCATCTGTCCTGTTTCTTGTTGTTTTCTGAATTTGGAGGAAATAGCTGACAATTTCTCAACAAATGTATATTCAGGATTGTAGCAATTTACTTTATTGGCCCTGTTATCCTTGCATTCAAGTCCTGCTTCTTTCGCAAAATCATAGGCCCAGGATGAAATATCTACTTTTTGAGAAGGGGTCACTTGGTCAAAGCCAACTTCTAATAAGATTCCTGGCTTTAATTTCTCAACCTTTTTTTCAACAATAGAGTCGTAATTAAGTAAAATATCCCCATTACGATATTTTCCATCCGGCTTAATGGAGGGATCGAAGCATACTTTAACTATTCCAGGGATTTCAATATTTTCAATGAGCCATTCAAAAAACTTTTTTCTAGATTCAATATGAGCTGACTTCATGTGATTTTTCCCAGATTTAACACTAAGGCCATCAGGTGGTGTAATAAGTATGTCGATATCTTCAGAAAACCTATTAATTGCACCAAAGCCCTTCGATAAAGAGGTACCGCCTTTCATGTAAAATTCAAAACCAAGATTTTGGAGGCCCCACAAACAATGCATAATCCAATAGTCTTTTTCAACTAAATCTGGCTCAATACCTTTTTGTTCACTAACGGTTAAGATTAAATCGTTAAATCTTATATTCTCATGCAAGAAATTCACTCTTTACCGCCCAGTTGACCTAGATATTGCTTTACCCAGTATTTACCATATTTTTTTGCAAATAATAGGACAACATTTTTATTTAAATTAAGATCTTCACTCCATCGACGCTCTAAATTTTGTAATAACGTTTCACGATTTTCTCCAAGTCTTTCAAGATTGTTTAGCATATCTACAAGAAGATATTCGTCATAATTTTTTGAAGGGAAATTTTTCTTTTTAAAGTGATATGTTGTTTTTCCAAGTTTAACAGTGCCTGCTCTTCTTTTGTTATAGACATATACTTCATTAAATAGCTGAGTTGTTCCAAGCCTAAGACTGTTAAAGTCAGAAACGTTTCTCACCATAAAGTCTTTAGTCTTTAAAAACTTAGCAAGGAGTTCTTCTCTTGATGGAGGAACCTCAAATTTTCCAAGCTTTTTAGGCCTATAATACATTCCTTTTCCAAGGTAGCTTAGGTACCCTTTATCAACCATTTCTTTTAGATCTCTTGAGACAGAAGTCGAAAATTTTGAAAAATCGCATGCCCTGTAGACTTTTCCTGCTGGGAGTTTTGCGGCCAGGCGGTTTAATCGATTAAGCTTACTCGAATATTCCATTTTTTCTCCTATCACTATAATAACACATATCGGCCAAAAATGCATTAAATTTAGTTTCTAAAATAAATGCAAATCATAGAAGTAGTTATGTATAATCGGTACGTTACTGGCATGTGCTTACAAATCTATTCTCATTTCCTTGCTTCTTGGCCTTGGAAAAAGAGCTAATATTGTGAAATTTCTCCGCTGCCCTAGCATCTGGGAAAAGAACAATAGAAAATAATACGAAGATGGTGCTTGAGTAGACCAGGGGATCACTCCCGCTGGCCCCTCGTTCCAACCCATCGTGCCCAATTAAGGCAATAGGCTGAAGACTAAATCATTTGCATTGCCATTGGTAAAGATCAAAGTGAGTTTTAGGCCTGGGAATTGGGTAAAGTCTTGTAAATTTGTTAAAATTTTTCCAAGTGATGGACCTTCTTTGGCTCCTTCTGTTAACCCATTTAAAAAAGATTTTTGTTGCTTGAAAGATAAAGTTACTCATCATTCTATGATTAAATGTTACGCCAAAGTAAGCTACATGCCCTTTAATTTTCATGGAAGTGCAGACCCAGAGATCCTTGAATCTCATTTTGCACCGGTTTTTAATCAACCAGTTCTTGAGATCTGTAAGTCCACTTCTGAGGCTTTTTGAACTCGTTTTAACTTTAATGACCCCGTGTCGTTTACAAACGTAGAAGGTAAAGCCTAGAAAATCAAAGGTTTCCTGTTTAAGAGCGCCAGAGTATTTCCTTCGATCGAATCTAATAAGTTTGGTTTTCTCAGTATTGAGCTTTAACCCATACTTTCCCAGACGACCCTTAAGAGCTTTTAGGATTCTATGGGCATCACTTTCCCGTTCACAACAGATAACAAAGTCATCTGCATAACGGAAGATCTCTGCTTTGCCTTTGAGGTGCTTCTTAACTACCGTCTCGAACCATCCATCGATAACAAAATGAGCAAAGATATTTGCGAGAATAGGACTCACTATAGATCCTTGAGGTGTGCCTTGAGGACTAGGTCTTGGCCCATTTACTGTCATAATTCCAGCTTTTAACATTCTGGAAATATATCTAAGAAAGGTCTTATCTTCAATTTTTATTGCCAGAATTTCAAGAAGCTTTTGATGGTCAATTTGTCCAAAGAAATTCTCTAGATCTACATCAAGAACAACCTCACATTTGTTCAACATAAGGTAGTTTCGAACACTTTTGATAGCCTTGTGACAGCTTCGTCCTGATCTAAAACCAAATGAGTTATTTGAAAATATAGGCTCGTATATTCCTGAAAGCACTTTAGCTGTCATAGATTGTACAATCTTATCCTCAATCCCACTTATCCCAAGCGGCCTATAAGATCCATTAGCTTTAGGGATTAGTACTTCCCTCACTGGTTGGGGCCGGTAGGACATACGCTTCATCTTTTCAATCAAACTTTCAACATTTTCTTCTAATTCCCTCCCATATTCTCCTTTCGTTTTACCATCGATTCCCACGGCCTTTCTTCCATCAAGGCCATGGAAACAACCAGTAAGATTCTCCACGTTAAAGTGAGGCATAAGCCACTTGAACTTTAAACACGGGTCCTCACTGGATAGCTTTGCTATCCTCCGCAGTTTTGTTTCCGTTTGATCACTGAGCTTTGATTTACTCATAAACGTTTCCCTTTGGAGGTCAACTTAACCCAAGACCCTTCCCTCCACGGTCGTTACTCGCTTCATTAGTACTATGGTCTTTCGGACTTCCCACTTCCCGTCTCGATTTCCTCGTTTGTTAAACTTGTCCATCGATACTTCTTTCCATGAAGAGAAAATGGGATCTCCCGTGTTCCTCTAGATTACCTTCAGACATGCCATGCTCTGACGATCCCGGGGATGCTGGGAGTTGACTTCGTACCCATTTATTCAACTTCCCAATGTTGCCTTCCATCTCTACGGAAATGTCGGCCATCACCCATTTCAGTATTACGGGACCCAATAGCTTCAGCCTCTTGGCTTACGGCCTATCTTCTCTCTGTTTACACTTCACCTGAGTCGTTACCTTCTCCGGCGCAAAGCTCGATGCGGGATGTCTTGGGTCAGACTTTCCCGTGGAGACTTTCACTCCGATTATCTAGAAACTTTTCACGGCGTACCGTAGATTCCTAATCGATTTTCCTTTAGACATTCGCACAACCCTTGCTAAAAATTGCTCTTTCATTTCTCGCATTATCTTGTTTTTTCTCTTTTTGAAAAGCACAAAAGGTACTTTCTCCTTCTTGGCGAACTCCCAAATGCTCTTTGAGCTCACTAAGAACATCAGCAATATAGTCAACATCGGTGATTTCAGGATTTGTGCTTGAGTTAATCTCTTCACTGTCTGAGGCAATTGACTCAATTTCATCCATGGAAAAATCTGTATTTTCTTGCTTTCTTCTCTCTAGCCTCTCCCATTCAAAAAACTCTACAGGTGGAACATAAATTCCAAATTCTCTAATGCGATTACAAAAGTACCCTACTGGATCTCTGATTTCTGTATTCCACACTCCTGAGTTTAGATATTGAGAAAATCTCATGACTGAGAACTGAATATCTTCGATGCTGAGATTTGTATGTTTTCTAACTGAGTTAATTGATTTGTGATCAAAGGGATTCTCTAATCTGTCTAATCCAAAAAAATCAAAATCAATTTTGCTTTGCTTTTTTTCAGTTTTGGGATTTGAGCGCTTGCTCTGATTTAAATTAATTTCTTTTTTAGAAATATTCTCTTTTAAATGGACGCAATTTTGTGGATTCTGGGAGATTTCACTATCATTTTTATGGAAACTGGCACGCAAATTAGTGGAAACTGATTTTTGGGAAATTTTTTTAACGCAGAAGATGAATCTGTTTAAAAATCTACTTTTAACACTTAAAGGTTCAGCTATTGAGATCACTCCTTTATCTTGAAGACCTTTAAGGCATTTCTTAAGTGTGTTTTGAGTCATACAGAACTGATTGTCTCTTAAGGTTTTGTACCAAGTTTCAATGCCCATTTCAGGGTTGTTGTTAGCTTCACTGATAAGAAGAAGAGAAAAATAGACCTTTAATTCATTGTCAGTGAGCTCTTTAATAAGTTCTAGCAGTTCATCTCGGTCAATTTTTAAATATCCTCCTTCGAGATTGCCCCATTCCTGCATTGTTTTGGGATAATTTTCTGGGAGCTTGTATCTAACTTGATTAAAAGCGCCACGGGTGATTTCAAGTGTTCCAAGATTGGAATGAGTTTCGTGAAGCTTTGTGAATGCGTTTTTGTTGATCCCGCTGAATTTCTCTTTTGGAACAGCAAAACTCCCCTTCTTGAAAAATCCTTCTCTGGTTCTGTACTCTATTACTTGAAGGTAATGAGAAAGAATTTTCTTATCACTATGTTTAATCAGCTCTTTTAAGTGTCTTTTTTGTAAAAAGATCGTCTGATACTTAATATGAATGACATTATCTCTCAAATTTTGCATATAACTATCCCCTCTTAGGAAATTCCTAAGTTTTTTATTGGTTAAAAGTGACTAATCTAGCGCGCTACTGGACGCTTATGTATGATGGGACGTGCCCATAGAATTCTCCTTTAGATCTTTTTTGCTTATTCTTCTTTTTATAGTTTCTAAAACTTGTACAAAATTCACTTGTGAAAATGCTTGAAAGAAACTGTATGAGCGTTAAAAAGAACATAACAACCCAGCTTCTCACTTCTACAAGTTGCATATTTTCTTTAGAAAACACACTTCTTTTTGTGTTGTTTTCTTTCATTAAATTGATTTGGTTAATTAGAGAGCTTATTTCACTATCTGTTTTAATGACTTCTGTCCTTAAAAGATTCTTCTCTCCCGCTAATTTTGCTCTTCCTTTACTTACAAGTTCGTTTTTTCTATAAACTTCCATATCGGCCAAGATTGCTGCTTGTTGCTTTTCTAAGGACGCAGAATAGTTTCTTTTCTTTCTTAGTCTGTATTCAAGACCTTTGATTACTTCGAGATTAGACTGCTTGTATGACAGTATTTTTGGATCTTTTATGTAAGTTGAGTAGCTAACCGTAAAAGCTGAATAACAAAATATTACCCAACGCAAACTTCTTAGAAACAGTTTTGTACTACCACTGCTGGCCATAAAGAAGATTTCAACGCTAATTGCGGCCATAAGTGATATGGCCAATGAGAATCCTAAATCCATATAAAAAAGGTAGGAAAAAGTCAGAATAATGCATTCAGAACAGATTACTGGAATCATTAAGACTGAGGCCGTCTTGAGTTCAAGTACTTCCCTCTTTTTTGTTTTCTTTTTAGTTGTTTTTTTTGGTGCCAATTCTTTACTGTATGAGTCATCTTTTTTCAAATAGTACCTAACGGCATCTTTTTCATTTTTTGAAAGAAATTTATAGGCCTCATGACTAGAAAAATTTGTAAGATTTACTTTTGTTTTTTTTATAAAACTGAGCGCAAAATCTTTTCTTGAAGAGTATTTTTTAGCTGAATTATTAATACCTGGCTGAATTTCAGCTGAATTTTGCTGAAATTTATCGCTCAAACCACCTTCTATCACTCGAAAGTCCATTTTCAGTTCCTTTTTCAAAAATTCAGCTACTTGGTATTGAGCTGAATTTATGTTTAGTTCAATACAAAAAAGATCAGTTAAATTAGGCCAACTGAAATTTTGATGAATTTGGACTGAAAATGAATGAAATGTTCTTTGTTTTAGATTTGAAAATTGATGGTAGATTTTGAAAAATTGAGATACTACAATAGTTTGTAGACATGATTGACCTCCAGTAAGGTTAATTGTGTTTAGAAGATCTGGGGAAGGCTCAATTTCCTCGGATCTTCGTTTTTTTATATTGTCGGCCAAAAAATCATAAATTGCAATTTTAAATTTTTTACCCAACGTTTCAGGAACTAAATTCCGCGTTAAATCCTGATTAATTTCATTTATCTTGCTTTTTGCAAAGATATTTTGCGTGTGACTTAAATACGTCATGAGAAAGCTTAAAAGGCCTTTAAGTGACGAGTTATTGTATGCATATAGTTTATATAGAGCTAAATTCATATTAAGGCGATTTTTTGCTTCTGAAATATCAATTTCTCTGTTGATTACGAAAATAGAATTATATTTCAAACCCAAAAGCATTAAACTCAAATCCCTTTTTTACTTTTTATTCTTAATTAAATTTCAACACAGATTTAGGCCTGTGTCAGATACTCAAACGGTACTAAAATGTTTACTGAAACGATACTGAAGTGTTTACTCAAACGGTACTAAAGTGTTTACTCAAACGGTACTAAAATGTTTACTCAAACGGTACTAAAATGTTTACTCAAACGGTACTGAAATGTTTACTGAAACGGTACTGAAATGTTTACTGAAACGGTACTGAAGTGTTTACTCAAACGGTACTAAAGTGTTTACTCAAACGGTACTAAAATGTTTACTCAAACGGTACTGAAATGTTTACTCAAATGATACCGAAGTGTTTACTGAAATGATACTGAAACGTTTACTGAAATGATACTGAAGTGTTTACTGAAATGATACTGAAACGTTTACTGAAATGATACTGAAGTGTTTACTGAAATGATACTGAAACGTTTACTCAAATGATACCGAAGTGTTTACTGAAATGATACTGAAACGTTTACTGAAATGATACTGAAGTGTTTACTGAAATGATACTGAAACGTTTACTGAAATGATACTGAAACGTTTACTCAAATGATACCGAAGTGTTTACTGAAATGATACTGAAACGTTTACTGAAATGATACTGAAACGTTTACTGAAATGATACTGAAACGTTTACTCAAATGATACTGAAGTGTTTACTCAAATGGTACTGAAGTGTTTACTCAAATGGTACTGAAGTGTTTACTGAAATGGTACTGAAACGTTTACTGAAATGATACTGAAATGATACTGGAATGTTTACTGAAATGATACTGGAATGATACTGAAAGTAGTGCAGTGCACTACTTAATCATTCTGGTCAACTTTTCGCTTATAAGAAAGGTTCTGTATTTTTTGGCCACTTTTCTAGTTATTTTTGGATGACCTGTAATAGCTATAATAAGCCCAGCCTCATTTAGATTATAGTACGCTGTTTTAAGGCTAGATTTTTTATATGAGGTATTCTTTGATAGTTCAGAATAGAGTTCTTCACTGGATAATACACCCTGGTAGTATAATTCATTCTCGTAGCTGATTTCTTCGGTTACAAGACTCTGTAGAGACTTAAGAACATACTTGTGAATTGGCTTAAGCATATCAAGCTCAATTGCAAAGATTTCACTTTCTTCGTCTATAATCATATCTTTGTTGATTGAAAAAGTTAAACATTCTTGATTTTCGCTATTATTTTTAACTTTTTTTCTCTTTGCACTTTTCTTTGTGATTTTGCGATAATCTTTTTCGGCTTTTCTTTCTTCGGCGGCCTTTCTTTCTTCGGCGGCCTTTCTTTCTTCGGCGGCCTTTCTTTCTTCGGCGGCCTTTCTTTCTTCAGCGGCCTTTCTTTCTTCAGCGGCCTTTCTTTCTTCAGCGGCCTTTCTTTCTTCAGCGGCCTTTCTTTCTTCAGCGGCCTTTCTTGCCTCTTCCGTCTTTGTAGTCTGGCTCTCTGGCTCTATTAATAGGCCCTTTTTAGGATTATATACACCATCAATCTTCCCATGACCCTTGTTGTTCCGAGCAGACCTTTTGTATTCTTTAAATTGATCTTTGTTAATTTCAATTTTTTTATTATCTAAAACGAAGAAATAGCCATCAGGTATAGATATGCCATCACCTTCTTTTGTAACATATGGTATTGCTTGGCTCATAGTTTATCCTTATTGAAGAGGCCTTCCCTTAATTTCTTGAAATAATGAATCAATTTCCGTACAGACAGGGGAGAGGTGATTGTATTCAAAAATGCTCTTGCTTTCGCTTGATGCGTTTACAAAGTCTTGAGACTTTCTAATGACTGTTTTCGCTAAATGATCCCCGTACAAGTCTTCAAACAGCTCCTTGAAGTCTCTAGAGGCTTTTTCTCTAAGGTTGTGATCGAATCTATTTTGAACTATTCGTAACTTTGGGTTAAAACCTTGATAGTGGAGCTTTTCAATTTCTTCCAATGTTAACTCTAGACCTTCATCAGAATACTCGTCTGGAAAGGCTGGACTTATAATCTCGTCAGATATTGATAGGACTTGAAATATGGTCATGTCCATTATTCCGCCACAATCTATTAATACTAGATCGTATTCACTCTTTAATTGTTGAAAAAAAGGCTTAAACTGTTGAAAGCCTTTCATTGGGTCAATTTTTTTGGCAAGTCCTGTGAGTTTGTTGTTAGCAGGGATTAAATGAAGATTTTTGCGAACTTCAATTATGGCCTCATCAACCTCACAATCATCATCAAAGATATTAAGGAAAGTATCTTTGTTTTTTGGCTGATCAATTTTAAATGTTCTAGTAACATTGGCCTGAGAGTCCATGTCTACAATGATTACCTTGTATCCGTATTGAGTTGCTCTTACGGCCAAGTTTATTAAGATCGTAGTTTTTCCAACGCCGCCTTTTCTCATATAAAACGAAACTATTTTGTCAATTTTATCATCTTGATGTTTCTTTCTTGATATCCTATAGTTTCTTACTGAATCTGCAGATATAAATGTGTTAGAACCCTTCTTTATTGTTTGATATTTTTGCGGATCTCTCTTGAAAAGTTCGTAAGGTGTTTTATCAGAAAGACCAAACATTTTAGTAAAATCTTTAATGTGAACAGGGTAATCTTTTTCAAACATTTCCATTCTCCTTATTGAAATTGGAAAAAAAACTAACTTTGTAATATTATTTTTCAACATTGCTCAAAAGTAAACCAGGAATTGGATGAATTTTAAAATTTTATTTCCAGGGAGATATATACGCATATTACGATATTCGTAAACCTACCCTCATATGAAGTCCCGTTCATGTTCTTCTTCACCTTTAGGCATAATTCTTTTCTTTCTTATTAACCCCACATTTCATCCATATCGCCGTAATCTTCTTTATTATTTGAGAATTTTTTGTGTGTTGCTTTTTCTTCAGAAGAACTTTTTAAAAATATCTGTCCATCATTTATTCTTGGCCATTTCTTTTTATGAAT
>JACKAK010000019.1 GCA_020635115.1 Halobacteriovoraceae bacterium
TGAAATATTCATGCATTATGGATTGTACTCAACTTCAGTCAGTTTTGGACGAGGATTTCTTTCGTTTCTCTCCAAGAGAATCCTTAGAACTAATTAAGCTCTCCTAGATCTTGGCCTACGCCCCTTACTAGAATCATCTTTTCGATCGTGAGATCTCTGTGAAAAACTTCTACGTCTATTATCAGAGCTTCCTCTACCTGGTCGTTGTTTACGAGCAGAAAAATCACTTCGCTTTTTGTCAGAAAAATCTACATCTCCAAAACGATCAACATCATGAAACTCTTTATTAAAAAGCAACGTAAAAAATATTTTTTGTAGATCATCTTTTGAACAGTTATCAAACTCATTCAAAAATATTCCAAAAGATGAATCAACTTTGAATTCATTACCTTTGCTCACAACACTTTCTTTAATTTTAGAAATTTTTTCAATTTTTTGAGAAACTATTTTGGATTTTAAATCGGTATTTTTTGGAACATCTGATCTTTTAATTCTGTGGTTAATCGTTTTTTCTATCTTTCTTAGTAACCCCATTTCATTGTTTGTCACAATTGATTGAGCTAGACCTTTTGCCCCGGCCCTACCAGTTCGACCTATTCTGTGAACATAGGATTCATTGTCTAAAGGCAATCCAAAATTATAAACAACCTCTAGGCCAGTAACATCAATTCCTCTGGCCGCAACATCTGTACAAACTAAAACGTCAGTTCTACCTGACTTGAATTTGTTCATTGCGTACTCTCTCTGTCCTTGACTTAAATCCCCATTTAGACAATCTGCCATAATTCCCTTGGCCAGAAGTTTGTCTGCGATATCTTTTGTGTCTTGTCTAGTACGACAAAAAACAATACTTGGGCCAGAACCATTCTGGAGGATCAATCTATGAAGGGCCTCAAAGCGATATTTACGATCGACTAAATAATAGGATTGTTCAATATCTTCATTTGAAAGACTTTTCTTTTTGCACTTTATAAATTTAGGTTTATTTAAGTTTTTGTTAATGAGATTTACTATTTCATCAGGCATTGTTGCTGAGAACATCCACGTTTTTCTGGCCGCACTAAAACATTCCATAATATGTTGAACATCATCAATAAAGCCCATTTTAAGCATTTCATCGGCCTCATCTAAAATGAGATATTCAGAATTTGAAAAATCTAATTTACCTCTTTCAATAAGATCAATGATTCTTCCGGGAGTTCCTACAATAATTTCAGGTTGTGTTTTTCTAAGTAAATTTATTTGTTTATCATAAGGAGTACCTCCGTATATCAAACAAGTATTCAAATTTAAATAACGACCAAAATTATTAATTTCTTTTTCAACTTGATACGCTAGCTCTCGAGTCGGAGTAAGAATGAGAGCGTGAGTGGGAATCTTTTGATCTTTGATTCTCTCAAGTAGAGGAACAACAAAAGCAGCTGTTTTTCCAGTCCCCGTTTGTGCTTGGCCAACAAAATCTCTATCTGTTTCCAATAGGTATGGAATCGCTTCTTGTTGAATTTCTGTTGGAGTTGTGAAGTTTAAAACTTCAATTGCCCTTAAAATAGGGTCGCATAAATTTAATTCGTTGAATTGCATAAAAAATTTTTCCTTTAAAAAAAAAGACCATAAGGCATTAATACATAGAAAACAAGTACTTTATTAGCATGTGCGTCTATTGTAAATTATACACAAAATGCGCGTCTTAAAATTAAATAATAATGATAGGGTTGAGGTAGTCCTAAATCAGAATGGCACATAAGAGAAAACTTATCGCACTCAGGGCCAAAAAAATTTGTATATTCGTCGTCTAATCCAAAGAAATGTCCAATTTCATGTGCCATCACTCGCATTGACCATAATGGATTCCAGTTCAAGTAGTAGGGACCTCTGGTCAATTTAACAAAATCTATATCTTTAAAATAAGCATTTTCACGACTTGTAACTTCTATATTAAATTTTATTTGAAAAATATATGGATTTTCCATTTCCCAATAAACTGCCGCACCTCTTAAGCGATAAAGAAAATCATCTTGTACAACTTTTGGGTATTTTTTTAAATCTTTGAAATGTACTTTGGTGGTCAGAACAATTTCATCATTTGATAATTTTGAAATATCATAAGCATACTTTCCACCCCACACACCATAATATTTCATTTGACCACGAATTTTTTTTCCGCCTAGAATATTTCTTTCAAATAATTCAACTTTTTTAAAGTGTATCGGGCATCTTTTTATGTCTCTATTTAGTGAGTGCTTAATAACTTTGCATGCGTATGAGTTTTTCGGACACATTTGCTCATTGCCCTCTATTTTGAAAACGATCAACATTAATACAGTAATAATCTTAAGCTGTTTGTAGATAAACATTTGCTAATTCTATAATTTTTATTTACATTCAAGCAACCATCTAAGTCCATATGCATTATTTTTTATCGCTGACAAACATATTTAGATATGAGATATCTTCCTGTGCTCGTTTGAGGTTGGTAGGCAGAATTAAATTAGTAACTTGATTGCTTACGACTGAACAACCAGTAGAAAACGAAATTTAAAATTATTTGGCCCGGTGGTGGAATGGTAGACACAGCGGATTCAAAATCCGGTAAAAAAACACCAAAAATGGCCTCATGGTGGAATGGTAGACACGATTGATTCAAAATCAATTGCTCTTTGAGTGTGCCAGTTCAAGTCTGGCTGAGGCTACCAAAATATTAGGGGGAAGTTTTCATTAACTTCCCCTTTTTATTTTTTGGTAGACTAAAATTGTAATTGGTAGCCTTTTACCTAAATTTTTGACTCCAGCTTCCGATAAACTATCGGAGGTATCAAAAATGGGCAGACACAAAAAATTCAAAAAAGAAGATGTCAGCAAAATTCAAAAATGGCTAAAAGAAGACTTTGAAGAAAGAAAGGTCAAAGGCAGGATAATCTGGAATCATCAAACAGATATTATCTGTAAATGGGGATTGTACTCTGAGGGCGAAGATAAAGAGCCATCAATCAAAAGATTTATCAAAAGAAAAGATGGGAAAACCACTTGGCAGAGACTTAAAAAGAAGTTTTATAAGGATTTCTATCAAAGTCAAAGAGAGCTTGAAAATATTGTAATCTATCTTAATGGATTAGACCCATCAGAACACAGAGCAGGGATTAAATATCGCCTTAAAGAAGGATATATCCCAAGAGTCCATGTCATAAATTTTTGTAGAGAAATTAAGAACAACTTTTTAAATGATGACAAAAAAGATATTGAAAATAGAATTAATGGCTTTATCAATTACGGCCTCAACTGGTTTCAAAATAAGACTCACAAAGTTAATGAATGGAAAAAATATGATAAGAAATGGGGCCAATGCCTGTTAAATTATAATGAAGATATTAAAGATTCAGACAGAATCTTTCCACTTGGAGAGCTTAGAAGTAAAAATACTATTATAAGAGTTATTTGGCTTATGAATAAGTTTATGGAATACCTCCATCAACAATACCCAAACAAATATCCCCCTACCTATTTTGACCCTATTACTAATTCTCAATTTAGAAGTCTTGAAATGATTAGAAAGCAAAGAGGATTAGTCAGAGATAGAAAACATATAAAAAGCGAACATTGGGAAATTATCAAAAGAAATATTGAAAATGACCCACATCTAAAAATTATAGAAATTTGTTATGAGTTTGGACTTAGAAGAAGTGAGGCTTTGGCCCTATCATCAGTTGAAAATTTATTCAAAGATAATTTATTCGTCAAAGAACAAGTCAAATGTATTGATTATACAAATGGAGTAATGACAAGAATCTTTAAACCTACCAAAACGGGAGAGACCAGAAGAATTCCATATAAAGCTTCTATAAGTGAAATTTCAATAAAAAGGATTGCAACAATTATTGATACATTTGAGTTTATATCTCCAAATCAACTTACTAAAAAGTGGCGGGCCTTAATGAATGAATTAAATCTTGATTATGATATCCACGATTGCAGGCATTCGTTTTGCAGAAACCTCTTTAAAATCAAGAACTTAGACATCAAAACTGCCATGGAGTATTCTGGCCACAAAGAACTACAAAGCATTAATGGCTATCTCAGAAGTAAATCTGAATTTAGTGAAGAAAAATTAAATTTAAGAGATTTCAGAGTTGTAGCCTAAAACATTGGCCATCTATTGCAGATGGCCTTTTTCATATTGTTTAATAAAATCCATTAATAATCTTCCCAATACATCAAGTGAAATTATTAAATGCCCTGTTGAGAGAGTCTCATTTTGATTCTTTTTATCAGGATTGAGATTAATAATTAAATGTTCTTGTAAAATTGAATTTTGATTTAAGTAAAATTCAAAGTAAGTTCTTTGTTTTTCATCAGATAAATTTTGAATAAAGTCTTTCGCTTTCACACAGTTCTTTAAAGTTAAATCGGCCATAAAACCTCCATTAAAGTCTTTATATGCTTAATAAGGTTTTTAATATCAATGATTGCAAAGCAACTTGCGAAGTCATTTAAATTAAAAAAATTTGAGCTATCAAAAAAAATGGAGATTTTAAAAGATTTCTTCCATTTAAATTACAACCATAAAAAAGGAGGACTAATTATGGAAATTTTAAAAGACAAAGAAATTATTATTAAGTTTGTTGAAAAAGCAGATTTTGAAACAAAAGATGGAAAAGTTGAGATGGACAAAGTTTGGTTTGTTTATGAAGGAAAGATGAAATATGACAATAGAGTTAAAAAGGAAAAGCTAAAAGAAGGTAATCTATTTTGTGATATTGAGCTTAGAGTTGATAAGAGAAAAGGGGAATTCAAATATGTCATCCACCCTAAAGTAAAAAAATAAGGGGGGCTTTGATGATTAAACATATAGAAAATATTTATTCAAAAAAGAAAAGAACAAAACAAATTAAGGAATATTTTGGCCTATCTGATAGCTTCAAGATAAAAAATTTTAAACACGGCTATTATCTCAAAAATGCCTTAATTTCAGTTGAAGACCTTGAAAAAAATAAAGAAATACTATCAGATATATTTTCCAGTGAGATTTTTCTCATAAAAAGAATATCCAAAAAATACGGAAATGATTTTATCGCAATATACACAAAGGGGTATAAAAAGAGAAAATATAATGGGGAAGTTTCAACAACTCCCCTATCCTCTATGGTTGGATATGATTTTGAAGGGGATTTATATAATCGCCCTTTTTCACACTCTTTTATTAATAAACCTATCATCTATATTGGAGGTGGAATTGGAGCAGGAAAATCAATTCAAGGAAATATTATTCTAAAAAGTTTTCTTCTTCAAAATGAGGATTATAAAGCCATAATTATTGACCCTAAAAGTACGGATTTCTTTAAACTATCAAAAGAATTTTCTAACAGAGCTAAAATAATAAAACCTAAAAATATATTGGACTTTAAAAATATTCTTACAGAGCTTATCAATATTGAGAATGAAATCTTGAACTTTCAAAATCAATTAACTAAAAGGAAAATAATTGTCTCAAATTGGAATAAGCTTTCAAGTAGGCCTAAATATATAATGCTAATAGATGAGGCCAGTGAGATTATCCCAAGAGTATCAATAAACAAAAATACTCCAGATGATGAAAAAGAGATTATTACAGTTCAGATTGAAATCGCTAAGATTTTAAAAAGGATGATAAAGCTTTATCGCTATACCAGTTCATTTTTTCTTATCCTTTTAAATCAAGATACTAAGGTTGATAGTATTAATATTGGATGGGAAAATATCAAAACTAAAATTCTGTATAATCAACCAACTACTCAACAATCAATACAATTGGTTGGTAGCTCAATTCTTAAAGACAATACTCTTTTTAATGGTAAAGGATATTATATTTCAGAAGGGATTATTAAAAAATTTCAAGCACCTTTTTTTAATACCGAATTTAGAGAGATAGAAAAAATACCCCAATATAATTCTCAAAAAATTAATAAAATTATTAAGAAAAAGCTCAAAGATTTTCATAAAGGATTTGTAAGTCAAAAATCTCAAGAGAAATTTAAATTTGTATCGCTGAGTGAATATGAAATCAGACAATTAGGAAAAAATTATTATCACTATTATTTGAGTTTATTACCAGAATTAAGAAAAGAGGCCATAAGGGAGATTAATGGAAAATAGTCATATTCTTATCCATTTTGAACCCTCTATAGATACGGAATATATCGCTTTTAAAAGTGATGGCCTTAATATTAAAAATGAGTCTCAAACAAATAAATTTAATGAGGTTGCTGAAGAGCTTGGATTAGTAGAAAACCATAAAAATGAGTATTTAATTAATTACCAAAGTAATAGAGAATTTCGTCATAGAATGAGTTTTTATAAAGTTAGAAATCAAAGTTCAATTCATAAAATTATGTTTAATTTTGATTCTAATTTCCATATCAATACGGAGTCTGAATTCAATAAATCAAAAATTCATAAGATAATGGCAAAAAAATTTAGAAAAACGACTCCATCAATTCAAAGAATAGATATCTATCAGGATTTATTAACACAAAGAAATACTCAAATTTTTGATATATTTCCTAACATTTTCGACACAAAGAAATATAAAATCCTATCTAAAGGAATCAATATTAATGTAGGCCACAATGACCCAGAAGACCCTAATCGCATTACCCATATTGAATTAAGTATCTATCGTAGAGCCAAATTAAAAATTTACGACAAAACAAATTCCATCAAAAGACTTCTTAAAAATGATGAAATGACTTATGAGGAATATAAAAAATACGAAGAAAGATACGGAACTGATGAAAGTGGAAACTTAAATCAAGTTTGGCGAATTGAGTTATCACTTTCAAATGATTATTGTGATATGGCGAATACTCTTCTTTTAAAGGCCAGGGTTGAAAAATGGGATGAAAATCATATTCAATGGGCCTATCGTCAGATATTGGCCCATTTCGCCAGTAATCATCGTATTGTTGAAATTGATACAATTCCTGAAAATGGAAATATCTATCAAGCTAAGACCTGTCCAATATATGAAAAATATATGTTTTTGAATGACAAAGCTGGAACTTTAACAAAATTAAAAAGATTCATCGCTAAAATGGATGAACTTCCAGAAGAAACCTTATCGTCTTTTGTATCTTCACCAAGCCCAAAAAGAACTATTGATAGTTATGCAAAAAGTTCAGCTAAAAAAATTCTTGGAACAAAAGATTGCCAGAAAAATACCAAAGCATTATACCGTTATTTTTGTAGAAGGTTAAAACGACATCTTGCTACAGAAAAAAGAAATTTATATACCAAATATTATCATTACTACCTTCAAAAAGCTTTTCTATCAGTTGATGTCAATGAAAAGGAATATTGGAAAAACGAAGCAATCAGGGCCAGAGATGAAGGATTCTTGGAATATCATCTTCCAGATGAGTCCTTTCATGGATGGGATGGAGAAAGAAAGTTAGATATCGTAAAAAAAGACCTTAAAGAAATAGATTTGGTAGAAGCTCTATTCAATTCTTAGTAAATTTTTTTGATTTTTTCTATATATACGAGTGATTTACCAAAATCTTTGTGAAAATTAATTGAAGCGACTTGAAAAGGAGCGGAAATTATTTTGAACAAAGGATATGTCGGCAATGCTTAATATGTATTGCCGACATTATGACTCAAACAATAAATAAAGACAGTCATCTACAAAAAAAATATGAAATGTGAGACAATTCATATAAATAAAAAATTAGATACTACACGGAGGTGGTATGAGTAAAAATGATGCTGTAAAAGCTCAAATTCTAGATCTTGCAAAAAAATATAGAAAGAATCTTGAAGAGAAAATTCAGAATCGAAAAAAAGAAATGGAAGAAGATGATTTATCTCACCACCAACTTTACTCCGTGCTAGGTATAGATAGCGATAAGGGAAACCAAATAGATGTATATCAAAATATCGGGAGGTTTTTATACAAATATTCTGGCTCATTTTTAGAAGAAGCAGCAGTGATATGTTTTCAAGCAAAGTTCCCAAAGGCAAAAAAGGTTAAAATACCAAACACAATCAGCCTAAAACCAAAAACTTTTGAGATAGACTGCTTAGTAAACAAAATAGCTTATGAAATCAAATGGCGAGATGCAACAACAGATGGAGACCACATCACCAAAGAGCATAACAGAGTAAAAAATATAAAAAATGCAGGATATACACCTGTAAGAATAATGTTTTATGAACCAAATAGAGGCCAAGCAATTAAAATCCAACAGAAACTCAAGTCCATTTACGAGAGTGTAAGCGGTGAATACTACTCAGGTTTGAATGCATGGGAGTATATATATGAGAAGACAGATATTGATTTAAATAGTATGTTAAAAGAAATAAGTGAAATGATAGATTTTATGGAGATATAAATGCTTGTAAACAAAGACTGTATTAATGCATTAGAAGATATAAAAGCCAAGTCAATAGATTTAATTTACCTTGACCCACCTTTTTATACTCAAAAAAAGCAAAAGCAGAAAACAAGAGACAACTCCAAGGAATATTCATTTGATGATAGCTGGGAATCAATAGAAGACTACCGAAATTACATCACTGAAAGACTAAAAATATGTAAAACGCTCTTAAAAGATACTGGTTCTATATTTCTTCATTGTGATAAAGCAGCCTCTCACCATTTACGAATTGCTCTGGATGAAGTTTTTGGATACTCAAACTTTCAAAGTGAAATAATCTGGACTTACAGAAGATGGTCAAACTCAAGAAGAGGATTGCTTAATAGTCATCAAGTAATTTTTTTCTATAGTAAAACAAAGAAATATAAATTCAACCCAATGTATCAAGACTACTCACCGACTACAAATCTAGATCAAATCTTTCAAGAGAGAGTTAGAAATGAACACGGAAAATCCGCCTATAAAAAAGACGGAGAAAAAGCAGTTTTAATAGAAAAAAAGAAAGGTGTTCCTCTATCTGATGTATGGGAAATCCCTTACCTAAATCCAAAAGCAAAGGAAAGAGTTGGCTATCCAACACAAAAGCCAATATTACTCTTAGAGAGAATCATTGAATTAGCCTCTGATGAGAACGACACAGTCATGGACCCATTTTGTGGAAGTGGAACAACATTAGTTGCCGCCAAACTACTAAAAAGAAAATTTATAGGGATGGATATTTCTAAAGATGCAATTGAGTTATCAAAAGAAAGACTTGAAAATCCAATAAAATCCGAATCTGCACTATTAAAGAAAGGAATTGACTCATATCAAAACCAATCACCTGAAATTGCCGAATATTTAAAGAAAATCAATGCTTATCCAGTTCAAAGAAATAAAGGCATAGATGGCTTCATGAGAGATGGCGATGATATAAAACCAGTACCTATAAAAATCCAAAGACATGGCGAGAGTATAAAAGATGCTCAGGATAGTTTATTAAAAGCTTGTATAAAAAATGACTTCCAAACCAAAATACTTATCTCCACAGAGACAAATGAAGATAGTTTTTTAGAAGAAGATAACCTATATATCTTTAATAAATCCAATCTAAAAATAGAACAGCTCACAAACTTAATTTAATTATTTTCCAAAAACTTTCTTGAACGAAAAGGCCTCAATATTCATTTGGGGCTTTTTTATTTCATTTTTTAAAAAGGTTAAATTTTTCGGTATATCAATAAATAGATATAAAATTACTATTTTTTGGTAAAGAAACCAATCAACTGTTTTCCTCCGTTTTTAAACCAAAAATCAATTTTAATTTGTAATTCTATATACTTAAGTGTAAAAGATTGGTAAATGGAAGCGGATTCAAAATCCGCCGGTAGCAATACTGTGCGAGTTCAAGTCTCGCCCGGGCCACCACTCTTAAAATTGTGGCCAAGCATCTAGGCAAAGATTTTTAAGCCTCTTATCGATAAAACTGTCGAACTTGTTGCTCCTAAAAAAGGATTCTTCCCGATCGATGGTGGTTAAACCATCCAAAGCCCTTCAACCACAGACACTTAAGAGACGTAACCGATAGTTATTTGGGTTCTTATATCCGTAAGCTCTTCTTCTTACAAGGGAAGCTTTGTTATTAAAGCCCTCTAACCTCGCATTTGTTAGTCTTTTTCTAAAATAATTAAGGACTTCCTGCCTCCAATATTTGAGAGTATTTCCGAGTCTTTTCACTTCTTTAGTTTTAGACTCCCTAAATCTCTCAATCATTTTATCGATGGCCACAGATGCCTTTTCATACCCTTTTATACGATAAAAACACTGTAGGGCTTCTTTCGCATGATACATTTCATTGAGGTGTGGATGCTTTTTAAGG
>JACKAK010000020.1 GCA_020635115.1 Halobacteriovoraceae bacterium
TCCGTAGCTCAAGCAACCCCTTTATAAATTGTGTAGTTTTAAATCAGCTCTCTTCGAGTTGATAGCCGGTCCTTCTGCCATAGTTTGGACCGGCTTTTTTATTGCAAAATTACTAAACAGATGTTAGTATGTAGATAAATCCAATGGCTAGGACATTTACAAGGTCAGAGTGTCAGCTGGATCTCTAGTTGGCCTCTGGCTGAGTAAATCAACCACAAAAATTAAGTTCGTTCATAGGAGGTTACCCTCCTCGCACCGGCCCTTCTGCCATAGTTTGGGCCGGTTTTTTATTGGAAAACTGATACTTTTGTGATATCTTTGGAATAAGTATTATTCAATTTGGTTGACGGGATACAGTGGCGCCTCAGGCACTTTGCAAAGGTTGGGGGACCTTTGTAGTATCCCGTCATTTTATGAAATTTGACCTTACGCAGTTCTGTGTAAGGAGTTGTGTAAGACTGTTGGTGTGTTGGAGCCCAACGGTCTTTTTTGTTGAATTTAACCCCATTTTATGGCATTATTGGCTTATGGAGAAATCTAAATTTGAGGATTTACTAGATAAACATTTGAAGCAAAATCCGGACTTTCTTTCGACTGAAGGAGAGGTTTTAAAAGATAGGGTTATTGATAGTGCTTATAAAGCAGATAGAAAATTGATTGAGCTTTTACTTGTAGATGCAGAACTCAAGAAAAAGTTTTTCTCTGAAATACAAGGTCACTGGGTTTTTAATATCAATGATTTTGTAATGTTTGTTCAAGACAAGCATTTTTTGAACGATTCATATACAAAGTACAAGAACAAAATTGGTCTTACTATTGAAGGTAAGTTTCTAAACGAACGAAAAGAGGTCGCTCTTGTGTGGCCTTTTAAAGATACTGTTCTTGAGGGTGGAATGACCAAAGAAGATCAAAAGAAAAAAGAAATTTTCTTTAATGAAATCCTTGCACAAGACGAGATAGACAAACTCCTTGCCCCAAAGGTGCTCACAAAATGGAAACGATACACTGTAAAAGGTGAAGAAGATGTAAAAGAATTAAAGCGAGATGAAAACGGAACAATTAAAGAAAATTTACTTATCAAGGGCAACAATCTACTTGCTTTACACACTTTGAAAGAGCAATTTAGAGGAAAAGTAAAATTAATTTATATCGATCCGCCGTATAATCCAGAAGGGAATAATAATACGTTTGGTTATAACAATAATTTCAATCATTCTACATGGCTTACATTCATGAAGAATAGAATCGATATTGCTAAACAACTACTTACAAAAGATGGAGCAATGATTATTGCAATAGATAAAAACGAACAAACTTATCTCGGAGTTTTGATTGATGAATGTTTTAAGGATTATGAAAATCACTGCATCACTATTGTTCACAATCCAAGAGGTGTTCAGGGGACAAATTTTTCATATACTCATGAATATGCTTATTTTATTTTTCCTGAAAATACTAAAACTATCAAAAATAGAAAAATTGCCGAAGAAGATATAAAAATCAGAGGTCTAAGAGATAATGGTGGAGAATCATTAAGAACTGATGCAAAAAATTGCTTCTTTTCTATTATTGTAGATAAATGCACAAAACAAGTTATCGATTTTGGAGAAGTTTGTGATGATAAAATTCATCCAAAAGTAAATATACACAATGGAGATTTTGTTGAAGTATATCCAATAGACAAAGAAGGTGTTGAAAGAAAATGGAGATATGCAAGACAGAGCATTGAAAAGGTAAAAGATCTGCTTGTTGTTTCAGAAAAAGAGGGTGTGTATGATATTCAAATCGGAAAAGACTTTGGGCAATATAGGACAGTTTGGGTTGATAAAAGATATGATGCAAATGAATATGGTACAAAACTTGTTAAAGATTTAGTACCGAATAGTAATTTTAGTTTCCCAAAATCACTTTGGAATGTCTATGATGCAATTTATGCAGTTGTTCAAGATGATATAGATGCAATTGTTTTGGATTATCACGCGGGATCCGGGACTACAGGTCATGCAGTTTTAGAATTGAATAAAGAAGATAAGGGAAATAGAAAATTTATCTTGATTGAGCAAATGGATTATATTGAAACAATTACAGCACCACGTGTTCAAGCCGTAATTAAAAAAGATAAAATAAATGATAATTTTGTTTATGCTGAATTATTACAGCACAACGAAAGTTTTGTCGAAGAAATTGAGAATGTAAAAGATACAAAAGCACTTTTCAAGATTTGGGAACAAATGAAAGAAAAAGCATTTTTCAAACACAATTTTGAAATGCAAGAATTTGAGAAAAATATTGAAGAATTTAAAAAACTTGATTTAGAAAAACAAAAACAAGTTTTGTTTAGTGTGCTTGATAAAAATCAGCTCTACGTAAACTATTCAGAAATTGAAGACAAAAAATTCAAGATTGAAAAGAAAGATAAAGAAATAAATAAAGAATTTTATGGAAGTAGATAAGCAAAAAATATTCTTTGATGAAGTTATTATTCAAGAGATAAAAAAGTTTGAGGTGGAGGGCAGGAGTCGGTCTGCTTCATTTTTGATGTGGTTTCTGGAGAACTTTTTTGAACTAGATACAGATAACGCCATAAGTGCAGTCTGTGATAATACTAATGACAAAGGCATAGATGGATTATGGGTAAATGATGATAGTGGTGAAATTTATATATTTCAATCTTTTTTACCTAAAAGTGCCGGTAAAGGAACTGGAGATAGTAAATTAAAAGAGTTTATGGGGGTAAAAGAATGGTTTAAGAATGAAGAAACTGTTCAGAAGCTTATTAATTCAAGTGCTAATAGTGACTTGAAAAATATTCTTCAAGAAAATGATGTCGATAAGAAAATTGCTTCGGGTGACTATAAGGTTATGTATGTTTTTGTGACAGCGACTGAGCCTGATTATAATTCTGATGAATTTAATACAGTTTCAGATGTTGAAATATTTGACCTAAAAAAAATGAGTCTCCGTCATTTATATATAGCAAAAGAAGGTGGAGTTAAAGGAAAAAAATCTTTACTTGTTATTAATGGTTTTACATTTGATCTTGCGGATGAAGAAAAAATGAGCGGCTTGTATTTGATTTCTGCTGTTGAGATATTGAAACTTGATGGTGTTAGTGACGGCTCTATTTTTAGTAAAAATGTTAGATTATCTTTAAGGAGATCCAGAATTAATCAAGCAATTGAAGATACCATATCTGCTGAGCCATCAAATTTTCCGGTTTATAATAATGGTATAACAATCGTATGTGACAGGTTTATACAGAAGGATAATAATATTGAGTTGGAAAATTATGCGATTGTTAATGGTTGTCAAACAACTACTACACTTTATAATAGTGAGAATCTGGAAAACGTTGCTGTTGTTGTTAAGATTATTCAAACAAATAACGATAATAATTTAGAAAGAAATATTACCGTTAATTCTAATAATCAAAATGCTATTTCCCTTTCTGATCTAAAATCAGATGATATAACTCAAAAAAGAATTTCAAAAGAATTCCAAGAATTATCTAGTAAATATAGTTTAAATATTTTTTATAAGAATAAAAGAGGTGGCGAGGATCTACAGCCTGATAATTTTTCTATTTTACAAAAAGACCACGCCGCTCAACTTCTTATGTCAGCGGTTCTCGGAGAGTCATATAATTCTCATTTAAAAACAAAAATATATTCTGATCTCTATAAAGATATTTTTAATAAGGATACAACGGCTTTTAGGATATTCTTACTGGATCTAATTTATAAAGAAATTGATAACCAGAAAATTAAAATAAAAGATCAAAGAATTGCTAATTATGGACTCGCTCGATTGTTTATTATTTCCCTTGTTTTTAAGGTTTTAAAAGATTCTTCAGTATGGAAAGAGTTTTTTATTAATCAAAGTAAAGAAACTTTTTTTAGGAATCAAGATAGCTTCCGTAAATGGATATCTAAAATAGTAACAATGGTAATTAATATTTTTAATGCTGAGATTTTAAGAGAAAAAGAATTGAATCAAGGTGAAATTGACTATAAAAATGTATTTAAAAATCGAGAAAAATGTAATGAGCTAAGTACCCGGATTGTGCCAAATTTTCAAAATGCATTAATTGCTTTAGATAAGAATATAGATAGTCTTTATACTAATTAATATGAATTTTCTCTATCAACAACTCGATAGTGTTTCAAAAATGGGATTCCTGAAAAAAGAAATGCCGGATTTTTTGACTGGAAATTTGAATTCAAACTTTGAAATACGAGAGTACCAAAAAGAGGCATTTGCTCGGTTTTTTCATTGTTATAATAATGAATTTGAAAATAAAAAATATCCACTTCATTTTCTTTTTAATATGGCAACAGGCTCCGGAAAAACACTCATTATGGCAGGACTTATTTTGTATCTCTACAACGAGGGGTACAGAAATTTCTTGTTTTTTACTCGTTTTGACAATATCGTTAAAAAAACTATTGATAACTTTTTAAACTCAGAATCAAATAAATATTTGTTTGATAAAGAAATAAGCATCGATAATAAAAAAATAGCAATAAATCAAGTTTCAAATTTTGAAGATTCTGATCCGAATGGAATTAATATTTGTTTTACTACTATAAGTAAACTTCATGGTGATATTTATACTGAAAAAGAAAATAGTATAACTCTAGAAGATTTTAAAAAGCACAAAATAATTTTAATTGCTGACGAAGCTCATAATTTTCAAGTGGCAACACGTCAAAATACAATTTCACCAGAACTAGAAAAGCCAACCTGGGAAAATACAATTCAAAAAATATTTGAACTTAATAAACAAAATCTTCTTTTGGAATTTACAGCGACGCTGGATTGGGAAAACAAAGGGGTTGCAGAAAAATATCAAGATAAAGTTATTTACCGCTATGATCTGAAGCAGTTTAGGAATGATGGATTTTCAAAAGATCCGGCACTTTTTTATACTGATACAGACAGGAAGACAAGAATGCTTCAGGCGATAATTTTGAGTCAATACAAGCAAGAAGTTGCTACAAAGAATGGAATACAGCTAAAGCCGGTAGTTTTGTTTAAAGCACAGAGAACTATTACAGATTCTCAGGAAAATAAAAAGCTTTTTCATGAGCTGATTGAAAATCTTTCAGTGGATGATATTAAGAGCGTGCGAAGTAAAACGAATGTCGCTATTTTGCAAAAAGCTTTTGAATTCTTTAAAGAGAATAAAATCACAGATTCTGTTTTGGTAAAAAAACTTCAAAACGGATTTGCTGAAAATAAATGCCTTGATGCAAACAATGATAATGAAATAGAGAACAATCAAATACTTTTGAATTCTTTGGAAGATGCAAACAATCAAATTCGAGCTATTTTTGCGGTGCAGAAGCTTAATGAGGGTTGGGATGTTTTGAACCTTTTTGATATTGTTCGTTTGTACGAAACTCGAGACGGAAAAAATAACATTCCAGGAAAAACAACAATCGCAGAAGCTCAGCTTGTGGGGCGAGGGGCCCGATACTACCCATTTTCTTTGAATGAAAATGATGAGAAGTATAAAAGAAAGTTTGATAATGATAGAGAAAATGAGCTGGCTATTTTGGAACAGCTTCACTACCACAGTCACAACGAAAGTCGATATATTTCAGAGATTACAAAAGCGTCGGTAGAGCAGGGGCTTTTGGACGAAACAGAAAGAGATGTTGATTTCAAACTTAAAGAAGAATTTAAAACAAAACAGTTTTATAAATCAGGAATTGTTTGGAGTAATAAAAGGGTAAAAACAGATTTTGAAAAGAAAAAAGTTTTGGAAAATTTACCTTGCCGAAAAACAAACATTACTTTTAAAATTTCTTCTGGTATTGGAAGTGAAGAGATGGTTTTTGGACAAAGTAGACAAGTCTTGCGAGGGCAGTTTGTGCCGGAAAGGAAAGACATAAAACTGCCTCAGATTGAAAAACATGTTGTTTTGAAGGCATTACAAAAAAGTGAGTTTTATAATTTTTCAAAAATTTCTGAATTTATACCTGAATTAAAATCTATCGATGAGCTGGTGGAAAGTGAAAAATATCTTGCAGGTTTTGCAATTACTCTTGAGGGAAGAAAGGAGGATATTGATAATTTGAATAATCAAATATATTTTGAAGCGGTTTTGAAACTTTTGAATATTATCCAGCAAGAAATACAATCAAATACTTCAGAATATGAAGGAACGAAAGAATTTGAAGCATCTTCGTTTAAAGTTGTTTTTGGTGATAAGAAAGTGAAAGTAAAAATTGGATCAGAAAACGAAAACGGACGCTGGGACTATGTGAAAGATAAGGATTGGTATGTCTTTGATTCGTTTTATGGAACGAGTGAAGAAAAAGACTTTGTAGATTTGGTAGCTCGGATGATAGACGAACTTCGTGAGAAATACCAAGAAATATATCTTGTGAGAAATGAAAGAGTTTTGAAGATTTTTAGTTTTAAAGATGGATCAGCTTTTGAGCCGGATTATCTTTTGTTTATGAAAGACAAGAAAGGGAAAGATTTGAATTATCAGCTTTTTATTGAGCCAAAAGGAATGCATCTAGCGGAGTACGATAAATGGAAGAATGAGTTTTTACAGGAAATTACTGAAATGAATAAAACCAAAATGGCCTTGGAGTATAAAAGTAAGAAATATAAGATTTTAGGAGTGCCGTTTTATAATAAAGCGAAGGAAAATGATTTTAGAGATAAGTTTTATGAGATTTTAAATTAATATAACTATGAAAAAAGAAAAAGAAATTAAAGATTGTCAGAGTTGTCTTATGCCATTTAGCAAAGACCCACAAGGTGACAACAGGGAAAACCCACACTACTGTAGCTACTGTTTCCGCGACGGAAAACTATGTTTCGAAGGAGACCTAAAGAGTTTCCAAAAGTTTGTATACGGAAAAATGCGTGAGCAGGGTATAGGCTACTGCAAAGCCAAGTTTTTTACTTGGATCATACGTTTTGCTCCAAGATGGAAAGACGCCAAATAGCCTTTGACTAAAACACCTAAAGGTGGTATAAAAATAAAAAATTTGCGGTATGAAAAACCAGAAGAAAAAAGACTGGTGGTACCGCAAAATAGGCGGTATTCACAAGCAGTTGAAGAGGCTTAAAGTCGCTCAATATATTGATACATTTGAAAGAAGTGCGGGCATCTCCGAAGATGTGGTCGTATTTGATATATACAGGAGCGGTACCCACTACAGGTACAACGTCTACAAGAGCAATCTTCCTACAAAGAAGATACACGCTCTGACACAAGGCGCATCTGTAAAGATGCTCGTTTATGAAGATTCTAGTGTGGAAGAAGTAGTGGAGAGCATGCTCGGTGTGTATGACAACTACATTTTTTGCACCTCTAAGGAGAAAGTGGTTTCCGATACTCTGTACAAACATGGTATAGAAGTGAAAGAAGCCAGTCATGAAGAAGATTGTGCTTTAGGTA
>JACKAK010000021.1 GCA_020635115.1 Halobacteriovoraceae bacterium
TCTATAGGAAGAGTTCTTTCTTCTTAAAAGAAACTCTAAGAAGACCTATTTTATTTTACGCGTAACGGTTCCACCTTTTGTGTATTCATGGGTTTCTGGGGTAAAGATAAACTCATTAGACCCCATATAACCTTCATCAGGGTACTCTTTGGGCTCACAAATAGGTCTTACAATATGAGTAATTTGATCTTCCGATAGTGATGTTTTTCCAATTGGTCTTCTGGCACTAAGCATTATATTGGATTTATCTCCATGAAAGAATGGCCCTCGTGAGCCACAATTACCTGATTCATATAAATCAGGTAATCCCATATAATGGAGGAGCTCGTGAGTGGTAAGCCCGCAAAGCTCGTCAGCGGGGATCTTTCTTCCAACGATTGTTTTAGTATGCCACCTGTGCTGATGGATATCTCCTGGTCTACTGGAAAGAGTTATCGCAAATCTGTTCCGTTGTTCACTTGGTTTTTTTTTCATCTCCTTCTCTAAAAACTCTCTTCTATTTAGAAATTCAGGTTCAAAATAAATTCCATATTCAGAAAATTTATTTTGAACACATTTCAAGGTTTTCAAAAACTCTGGTAGGGCGTCTTCACTTTTCCAGTCCAAAGAATAAGTGCCTCTTAGTTTTAAGATCATAAGACCCTCTTTAGCTTCTAGTTCGTAATCAGCACTCCCCTCTCGTTCATAACTCTCACCACAAGAAAGAGTATAGATATAGCGTTGTTTTTTTTGAGGGTTTTTGCCAGCGTATTTTGTTAGGCATTTTTTTAAATAGCTATTTTTTTCAGAGTTTCTCTTGGCCGTTTCTTTGAGTGATTCTATTTTAGTAAGAATTTTATCTACTTCAGATTCTTGTTTTGTCGCTTGAATGACAACATCTTCGTTAACTCCACTTAACTTTGGGGCGCAACTGCCATCACAGTCATCATTATTGGTAGCGGCAAACAGACTAATCGTTAAAAAGTGCAATAAGGTGAATTTTAAAATGAATTGCATTAAAACTCCAATATTTCTCAATTTTAACATAAATAAGAATAATCAAAACAGGTGCCTATATTTATCGCATAATTATTTCATTTAATAATAGTGAATACACCCTTAAGGTGCTGAAAATAGGTTATCTGGTCTTTCCCTCTACAGGAAACAGTTCATTATTTTATCAAAAATTTGCGTAAAACTCGGTACTTTAGTGCGGAGATATAAGCAAATGCCCACTGGCGAGGTTAATGAGGTCTGTCTTGCTGCTCTATATATTGCTTGATGACTTCCAGTGGCGCCCCTCCACAACTTCCTGCAAAATAACTAGGTGACCAAAGAGCATTTCCCCATAGTTTTTTTCTAATTTCAGGATAATTTGATTCTCGAATATATCTTGATGAAACCCCCTTTAAAGATCCCACAAGTTTTGAAAGCGTCACTTTTGGCGGGTAATTTACCAGAAGATGAACGTGATCGCCTTCTCCTTCAAATTCAACCAACTCCGCTTCAAAATCAGAGCATACGGAATTAAAAACTTCTTTGAGGTGATCTAATACTCGCGATGTAAAGCAAACTCGCCTATATTTTGTTACAAAGACTAAGTGTGCATGAAGCAGAAAGGTGCAGTGTCTGCCATGTCTGATCTTTGGATTTGTACGTTCTTTGATTGATTTATTTGAATTTAAATTACTCATAGACTAATAATTAATTTCTCTTGGCCAATAGGTCAAGAAGTGATATTCTAAGTCTGTATGGAAAAGATTAATCTGGCCTATAAATTCAAGTTAAATCCTAGTGAGAGTCAAATTGAGATATTTTCCTCATGGGCCGGAACCTGTCGGTTTCTCTATAACCTTTGCCTTGAGCATAGAATTCTTTCATGGACTCAATATAGAAGCTCAATTAACTACTATGATCAGGCAAATGAGTTAAAGGACCTAAAATCGTGTGAGGGATTTGAGTGGATCAAAGATTCTCCGGCACAAATTCTTCAACAGTCTTTAAAAGATTTAGATAAGGCCTTTAAGTCATTTTGGAGATCCGGTTTTGGATTTCCAAAATACAAGAAAAAGGGAATTGGTGATAGTTTTCGTTTTCCAGACGCTAAACAATTCTCTGTGAGAAAAGTAACTCGAAAGAAAGCTTTTGTTAAGCTTCCTAAAATCGGAGAAGTCGCATTTAGATTAAGTCGAAAAATTGAAGGCAAAATCAAAAATGCGACTATTAAAAAAGAGGTTGATGGCTGGTATATTGCTTTTTGCAGTGAAAAACACCTTGAAATACCATATAACAATCTTCCTACAGTTGGTATCGACCGGGGAATTTCAGAGACGTTGGTTTTAAGTTCAAGAGATGACTGTTTGAGAAATTTAAAATTTACCCTTCCAAAAAATTGTCACATACTTAGAGAGAGAATCAAAGTTTTGCAAAAAAGGTTGAGACTTAAAAAGAAATTCTCCCAAAGTTGGAAGAAAGTGAATAATAAAATTAGAAAACTACATTCAAAAATAGCTAGCATAAGACATGATTTTCTACATAAGGCATCAAGCTATATAGCTAAGAATCACAGCTATGTTACTCTTGAGGACTTAAAGATTAAAAACATGTCAAAGTCAGCAAAGGGAACTCTCGAAACTCCAGGAAAAAATGTTGCGGCAAAGTCAGGGCTGAACCGTGAAATTCTTTTTCAGGGTTGGGGAATTTTTGCTCTCCAACTAAGCTATAAATGTGAATGGAATGGTGGTCATCTAGAGTTAGTGAATCCCAAGTTCACAAGTACGAGATGCAGTGAATGTCTGTACAACAATAAGATGAACCGCAAGAACAAACATTTTGAGTGTTTGAATTGTGGGCACAAAGAAGATGCAGATTTAAATGCAGCAAAAAATATTAACAGGGTGGGGCGCACCCAAAGAGACTGTGGAGGAGTTGGCATTGGCCAGACCGTTGAAGCAGTAACCCCTACGGTGCATTAGCACTTTAGGAATCCCCTTATCTTTAGTGAGGGGAGGACGTCAAAATACTTAACATGCCAATTAAAATGTTATTAATCATATGCCTCTTCTGTCAATCTTCAATGATTTACTCACAGGAAGAGGTTTTTAGTCCCCTAGACTCATATGAGCGTTTTTTTGATCTCTATCCTCGTTTCAAAAAGGGACATGCAAAAGAATTTATAAAAAGGGTAGATGAAGAGATCTTAAAACAAGGAGTACGTCTTAACTCCAAAGATCAAAGAAAAATGGACGTAAAAAAATCGAGAGCAAATCTTCTTTTAAAGTTAGATAAAATTTTAAGTGAGTGTATGAGTGATCATTCAGAAAGTCCTTTTTCTCAGTTGAGAATTCGAGAAAGGATTTTAGATGGCGCTTCAAGTGCAGAAGTTTCAGGAAAATGTTCTAGAAAATTTTTGAAAGAGCTTGAAGGGTTTATAGAGCAGTCTGGAAGTATTATAGAAGCTGTGAATGAAGAAAATAAGGATTATAAGGGAAGAAAAAGATTGGCTTACCAGGCACTAAAAGAAGCCGATCTAATGTCCTCAGTGGCAGTTTTTAAATTAGACTACAAATACCTTGGAGCGAGTGAAAGGTATTGCAACGATAAAAATTTAAAGAAAATTCTTAAGAGTGACTCCGCTTTTAAGGATGTTTGTATCAATGGAGCCCGCAGGCAGTACTCAGAGGAAGATTATAATGGCTTTGTGTATCTTCTAAATGAAGGGATAATAAACTTAAGAGCTGATAAAAAAATAGTAGAAAATAGGAAAGTGGATATATCAAGACCTCGCCCAGGCTATATAGGAAGTCCAGTTAACGCGAGGGCGGTTTCGGGCCAGCATAATCAAGACACAGTTCGTAGAGAGCTTAAAGAGGTTTTAAAGTCTGATTTTAAAGCTTATAGTGAGAGGTTTAGCGATCTTTTTCTTAGTCCTTTGTCAGACCTTTTATTGACAGAACATATGCAGACTAAGATAGGAAAGCGACCAAAAGTTGAAGAAGCAAAGATTGTAAGCGGATTTTCAAAACCTGGGTATATTCAATACTCTTTGAAGTTTGATGATATTTCAGAAATTGATATTTCTGATGTTGAATCAGCAGCGCAAGAGGCAAGAGTCGCAATTTTAGAACGGCAAAATGAAATTCAACAGATGATGAAAGACCTTAAAAGCGTGAAGCTCCCAAGAAAGTATGGACATCAGCACAGAAAGGCTGCGATTGATAAACCACTGCAAAAAATGTTTTTAGAAGACCCTTATTCACTAGGCAGAGCGTTAATGAAAAATCCTCAGATGGTTTTTGAAGTTTGCAAACTTCAAAATGAAATAGAAAAATCAAAGGACTATGAAGAAAAACTTGGAGCTGCTAAAAAAGCGGCACTTGTTGGGTCTCTTGTCGTCCTGTTTGTCGTTCCTCTTTTTTGGGAGTCAGTTCCTTTTACAACCGCCGCGTTAATGTCGGGAGCTGCAACAGGTATAACCTCTTACAAAACTTACGACTATGCTGTCATAAAAATGGAGAAACAGAGGCGACTTCAAAAAGACCAGAATGCATTAGTGCAGTACGACAAAGACTATCAAAAATTATTAGCATTATCAGTTAAGGAGTTTCATAAAAAGCTAGAGGTCAAAGCTGGAAAGTCAGCGTTTCTTGCGTCGATTGGCCTATTCCCAGCGGCAATAGAAGTTAAAAGTATGTACAACATGATAAAAACTCTTTCTTTTAGGCAGGCAACAAAGCTTTCTGGATCAAGTGAAGAAGCGACATATGTCCTAAATCGTTACAAAGTGTTGTTAGATGATCCAGTTAAGAGAAAAGCTTATCAAGAAGAATTTGATAAGCTTGATCACCACCTTAAGCATAAACAACATCATAAACAGGAAGAAGGTGAGGAACTGGTGGCGAAACAAACTGACTCCATTCACCTTATTGAACAATTGTCTGGCATTTATCGATCAGTTTACCCAGGGCTAAAAGTCAAAAGCCTTTTTGCGGCCGATGAGTACGGCTTAGAGGATGCACTTGTTTACAAGTAGGGGTCCTACCCACTTTTGGCAAAAATGAGTAAATAGCAATAATATCAAACACATAAGATTCTTCATGAGTTGCAAATAGCTGAAATTACACGCCTAGATAGGCCCTCCAGGTGCCTTTTAATGACAATGAATATGATACATATTCTGGTACACATTGCCAGTAGCGCCTCTGCGAGCGGGTTTTAACCATCTCCAAGTGAACTCATTCTAGGCCTTCTTAAGTAAAAATGCGGAGGACTCACGAAATAAGCTCTGGTCAGTCTCAT
>JACKAK010000022.1 GCA_020635115.1 Halobacteriovoraceae bacterium
GAGCAGTTGCATTTGTGGATGCTCCCTCTTCAAAAAAAACCGATAAAATTAACACATGTGATTCATCTACAATGTATTGAAAATACTTTAAAAAAAGTTATCTTGTGAAACAATTATCAGAATAATATGCAAGTTAGCCAGAATACAATAGACTATAAAAAATTTCCAACGACCAGGTTTCAAGGAAGCAAACGAAAAATACTGCCATGGATTGCCGAATCTTTAGAAGAGTTAGAATTTGAAACCGTACTAGATGGATTTGGCGGTACTGGATCTGTAAGTTATTTGTTTAAAAAATCGGGAAAGAAAGTAACCTATAATGATGTCTTAAAGTTTAACACAATTATCGGAAAAGCTATTGTTGAAAATTCAATGGTAAAGCTATCAGATGAAGAAATACATGCCCTTTTAAGATTTGAGAACTATAGGGACCAAGATTTGATTCAAACCGTATTTAAAGGATATTATTTTCTTGATAAAGAAAATGAGTGGCTAGACAAAATTGTAAATGAGATATTTTCTCATCCCTTCAGTGAAACACCTATTGAAGAAGTTGAGTACAAAAAAGCGATAGTTTTATATGCTGTTTTCCAATCTTGTTTGATTAAGAGGCCCTACAACTTGTTTCATAGGAGGAACCTTAATATACGGACAAGTGATGTAAAAAGGACATTCGGTAATAAAACCACTTGGGAAAGATCATTTGATGACTATTTAATGAAGTTTATTAAAGAAGCAAACTCTTTAGTATTTGATAATGGACACCAATGTAATGTGATTAACTCTTCAATTTTTGAAATAGACTTGGAAGAGAATAGTTACGATTTGGTATATTTTGATCCTCCATACATTAAAAAAGGGAAAAATGAAACCTCAAATTATCTAAAATGTTATCATTTCCTAGAGGGTATTGCAAGATATGAATCTTGGGAAGACTTAATTGATTTTGAAACAACCAATAGAAGACTTCAAGATCATGCATTAATGAATGAGTTTACACCTCTAAAGGTTCAAGATTCATTAGAAACCTTGTTGGATAAATTTAAAGATAGTATTATCGTCCTATCTTATAAATATGGAGGGATACCTTCTATTGAAGACCTAATTTCTTCAATGAAAAGAGTTAAGAAAAAGGTGTCTGTGAAATCAAAACACTACAAATATGCATTGAATCGACAGAATGGCAATAAAAAACTAAATCGGGAATATTTAATAATTGGAATTTAATGTATGAATAATTGGCCTAAAAAAATAACTGTCGACAAAAGGATCATAGGAACTTTAAGTAGTTCTACATATGAAAATTTCCCTCAAGCTCTAAAAGAATTAATAGTAAATAGTTATGATGCAGATGCGTCAAAGGTCGATTTGATAATTGAAAAAGAGAATGAAGCAATAATCATTGAAGATACTGGAAAAGGAATGAGTGAAGATGATTTTGATTTTTATTTGAGAATCGCAGGGAAAACTAGAAGAAAGAGTGATTATACAGAGGGAGGGCGCAGAATTGTAGGGAAATTTGGGGTTGGCTTTTTGGCGGTATTTCCGTTTTGTAAAATATATGAGATCGAAACTACTAGGCGAGGAAGTGCAGAATTAATTAAGGCAAGGATTAACTGTGAGAAATATTTCACTTTTGATGAAAACACTACAATTGACGTTGATAGTGTCCCAATTTTTGGAGTAATTGCTAGAGATGAAAAAATAAGGAGTAAGCAATTTACAAAAATAAGATTACTAGGTTTCACTAAATTAATGAAATCTTTCTTTAATAAAGAGTACGAAACAACGAAGAAAAATTCAATAAAGAATTTCGATCCTTTAAAGTTAATTGAATGGGAACTTTGTGAATATTTACCAATTCAATACAAAGATAAAGAATTTAATGAAATCTTTGCCTTGGATGAGGGTACTCCTTTTGAAGTTTTTTTTAATGGAAAAAGATTAGTTAGAAATAAACATGTAGCAACGACACTGGAAACGCATGGTGATAGTTTTGAACAGATTGGCAACATTAAATTCAGATATTTTATTGGAACTGATTTCAGGACTATTAAACCGATTGAAGCCAGATATATATTTATTCGAAACTTTAATGTTGGAGTAGGTTCAAGAACTACTTTTGGTATTGGATTAGATAGTAGACTATATTCTAAACTTGCTTGGTTATGCATTGAGATTGATGTTATTGAGGGGTTGAATGACTTGATTGCAGTTTCTAGAGACAGGTTCAACTATAGCCCCGATTATGAAAAATTCAAAGATTTTTTTAGAGAAAAACTTAGGTATTGGGCTACAACAATTGAAGAGATTAATACTCTTGAAAAGTTAATAAGCTCCAAAAGTCAAAGTAGAATTATTGAGTTTGAAGATGATAAGGAAAGACAAAAGGAAAAAATAATTAAATCTCTTGAGAAGAGAGGGGTAAATATAGAAATTAAGAAGACAGAGGAAATAGATGAAGAAAAAAGTTTAGGAGATAAAATTGAAGTATTTAAAGAAAAGAAAGACTTAAAGAAAGGAGAAACAACAGATGAATTGTTCCCCAAGAAAAAATCTCTAGAGGAAGCGAACAGAGAAGGTTCTACTTTTATTAAAGAAAGATTTCAGGACTCACTTCGAGTAGAAATTAGTGAAACAGAATCTAAACGGACCATTCGAATTGGAGACGAAGAATATGAAATTGTAAATATGAATTGGCATATTAGTGAATTATTCCCAGCATGCAAAATCGAAGGAAAAAAATTAGTAATTAATAAGGCATATAAACTATTTCATAATAAGTCTCTTTTGGATGTTTTTGTTAAATTTCATTTTATACTCGTAAAAAAACACCAAGAGGGGCTAATTAGTGATAGTATTCTTAGAAATCTTAACCGTTCAGTAGAAAAAATATTCTCTGATTATTTATAAAACATGTCCTAATGAAAATTTCAAAAGTGTCTGTGAAAAATTTTCGCAGTTTATCCAATGTTCAAATTAGAGATTTCGAAGACATAAATATGGTCTATGGGGTAAACAATAGTGGTAAATCTAATTTTCTTAAGTTCTTAGAACTAGTTTTTCAACGTAAAGAGAAAAAAAATCAAGTCATTTTTCAAGAGGATGGGCAAGAAGTAACCCGTGTTGAAATAGAGAAAACTAACTTTTGGGAGGGCTATATTTATGATATGCCTTTTTTGTTTACAAATAACCAAAAGGAAAAGGATATTGAATTTTCTGTTTCCCTTTTAATTAATCCAGATGAGCTTGGCGAATATGGGGATATTCTTTTAAAAGAGGGCTTTTTAGAAGAAGCAGGAGGGGGGCATAGGAATTATATTGAATTTGTAGGTAAAATAATGTCCCTCAATGAATTTGATTCTGAAATCAAACTAGAATCTGTTAAAATTAAAGATGTTATTGCCTACTCGATTAATGAATTTGATGTGCCTCAATATTTTGCTGAAAATGAAGAATTAGTTGAAAAAATTGGAAGTGATGGTGTTTTAGAAATAATTTCAATTTTTAATGACTGTATACTACTTGTTGACAGTAACCGATATTTTCGTAAAGAAAAGGACTCCAGTGAATACTCTCCTTCTCTTCAACCTAAAAATTTTAAAAATTGGTTGTTTCATAATTTTTTAAATGCAGAAAAGTATCAATACTTCTTGAATTTAAATGATTTCTTAAATAACATTTCTCTTTCTAAAAATTTGAAAAATAAATTCGAAGAAGAATTGAAGAACTTCCCCTTTGAACAAATCGAGATTTCTTTCGCAAAATTCGATTCAGAGCTAGAAATAATGTTAAAAACAAGCTATGGAAGATACCCTTTAAAGAACTACGGTACTGGGATTCAGCAAATGCTTTATTTATATACAAAAGTATTTGAAAGTACTTCAAGGATATTTTTGATAGAAGAAATTGAACTCAATCTTTCCAAAATATATCAAGAAGTTCTAATTAATAACTTTAGAAAATTTATTGAGGATCAATTTTTAGATCAATTGATATTTACAAGTCATAGTGATCAGTTTAAAAGAAATGATTTTCGACACTTCAATGTAACAATAGATACTCAAGGTGTTACCTCGATTCGAAAAATCGAGAATCCAAGAACGTTTTTTGATAAAATGTCAGAAAGATTTGAGTAGAAATTAGCTTGCAAGAGGAAGGAAATTGGAAATATTTTTATTCTATCGCAAGTAAAAGCTTAACCCAAGTTCGATATGTAGCCCCCAACCGCTCTTTGGCTCGATGCCCGCAGCTTGCCGTTGGCCGTCAATCGTCCGCCGTCTACCAAAGTTGGGGCCTACATATCGAAAACCGGTTAAGAATTTGAAAGGTTATTAATAGAAAAAACTAAAGGTTTTTTCCCGCCACCACCTCCGCCCCCTCTTCCCCCACCAGCATCCCGATGGCCACGCCCATGCCACCCAGGCGGACGGCCGCCACGACGTGGGGCGACACCTGCCGGATGATGGGCGCCTTCCGGCTGCCCACCCCCAGGATGCCGCTCCACCAGCTGTCGACGGCCACTTCCCGGCCGGGGAGGATCACTTCCTTCAGCAACCGCAGGAGGGCGTTGCGGATCAGAGGGGTAGTGCCGAATTCGTCGGTGGTTTCTCCCTGCTTGTCCAGGTTGCGGCCGCCACCGAGCAGGATGCGGTTGTCGATGTTGCGGAAGTAGTAGTAGCCGCGGTCGTAGTGGAAGCAGCCCCGTAAGGGCAGTTGGGGC
>JACKAK010000023.1 GCA_020635115.1 Halobacteriovoraceae bacterium
GGATCTTAATCAAAAAAGTTGATTTTAGGGAAACCAATAATTGACTCAGCATACTCGTCAATATTTTCAGGTCTTAAGTTGTCCAGGTCCATCTCAGGTTTTAAAAACAAAAAGAATAATGCATCTTCTTCCCATTCCTTATAATCTTTATCAGGAATTTGATCCCTTATTTCTTCAAAAAAATCTGAATGTTTCAATCTTAATTTGGGCATCTCAATAGACCCTATTCTACATGGGCCTTCTTTTCTCTTATACGATTTAAACTTCATTGTTATCCTCTCTTTATACTTAATTTTTCAAAGGATTGAACTATGAGTTTACGACGTATTCACCGTTACTGCATCCCTGGTTTTGACGTGACAGACACTAAAGAGTGGTTAGATAAAGGCTTTATTGAGATATTTATCAAAGATGGACGTGAAGTTAAACAGTGTTCCAGGTGTTGTCATGAGCTTGATGCAGCCAAAGTTAGCGAGCATAAAGTCAAAGTTCGCACAATGGATATTCATGGTTTTAAGGGATACTACATCTTTAAAAGAACTAAGCATCGATGCGGTAATTGTAAAAAAATTAGAACTTCTAAAATTGACTGGATCTCTGAGGAGACTCCGCACGTAACCGAGGAATATGCTTGGTGGTTAGGACGTCTTTGTGAGATTACTCCAGTCTCTCGGGCCGCTGAGTTCACTGGCAATGATCCTATGAGTATGTGGCGGTTTGATTTTAAAAGAATGAAGCGGATGTTTCAACACTACAAGATCCCAAAGGTCAGGAGGATTTGTGTAGACGAAGTCTATGCCAGAAAGAAAAAGTATCATGCCAAAGAGTCCAGGGATAAACGCTTTTTCACGATAATCTGTGACTTGGACACTAGGAGGGTTATTTGGGTGTCTGAAAGCCGCTCTAAAGAAGCACTTAATGAGTTTTTTCATGTCATGGGAAAAGAGCGCTGTGAAGAGATTGAAGTTGTAGCGGCAGATCAGTTTGATGGATATAAACTTAGCGTGAAAGAGAACTGTCCCAACGCTATTTTTGTATGGGATCGTTTTCATATCATGCAGACGTTTCAAAACTATATTAATAGTGAGAGACAGTGGTTAAATGAGCACATGTGCAAAGGAGAACAAAAGAGACTGACTCGTGGCAAATTTAAACAGTTATTCACTAAAAAATCTGATCGAAGAACAAAAGCTGAGAACCGGCATATTCGGGAAGTCATGAGAGATAATGAATATTTTGTTTACCTAGAACTCATTAAAGAAGGTATGCACCAGATATTTGAATCTGCTTCAGCTCCGGAAGCAAGAGCAAAGTTTGAAGAGATGGGGGAATGGATAAATCAAGCAGGGATCTTCTATGAACTAAAAAAATGGTGGAAAACGTTTGATGATGGATGGGATACATTCAGAAACTACTTCAAATACCCTGTTACCTCATCACTTTCAGAAGGAATAAACAACGTCATCAAAACAATAAAGAAAAGAGCTTATGGTTATAGGAATATGCAGTATTTTAAGCTTAAAATCCTCCAAGTATGCGGATTTTTGAACTCTAAGTGGGTACCAATGAATTTTCAATAACTTCAACTTTTTTGTTAGAGAGGCCAGAATCTGTTAATAAAGTGACATCTGGTCTATAAAATTTACTATGCATCTTCATTGAATCGTTCCTGTGATTTAAAATATTTAAATGAATTTTACAATTTACACATTACTTTCATTTTTTGTGATCAGCTCTTTACAAGCAGATATCTGTCAAGACAGTGTTATA
>JACKAK010000024.1 GCA_020635115.1 Halobacteriovoraceae bacterium
AAGATGATCGTAATGAGCAGAAACTACAACCGCTTCTTTTAGGTTTGGATTTGTTCCGGGAATAATTCCAATAATATTTTTGAGTTTTAAATTACCTTTTCCATGAAAAGCCTTTTCAAAAATCTGGAAAAAAGTTCCATCATCGCTTCCCGGTTCTAACCCATATTCTTTAAATTTATCAGCAATATAATTTGCGGCACTGTCTAATTCAGAACTGCCTAATTCTCTTCCTTTCATTTTATCAGATGCGAGAAAGGTTATATGTTCCATCATTCTTTTTGATGAAAAAACGGGAGCTAGTTTTGCTAATGCTTCCCTTTGCTTAAACTCTGGTTCGGCTTTTTCTGATCTAGTGGATAATGATTTTACTAACGGAGAATTAATAACTGCCCATTGACCTTTTGCAATATTTGTAGGCTCATCGCCCTCAAAACCCAAGTAACTATATTTACCGTAATGAGGAAGTTTTCTTACTAATCCATCAATGGCGTTTTTATTGGCTATGGATAGGTACAAAATTACATTGTTAAGATTATTAGGATTTTTAATAGAAGCAATAAAACTGTTACCGGTATTAGGGAATGATTTTGAATCTAGTTTTATTGAGTCTTTTTGAATTTCGGAATTGAATTGTTTTAAAGAATTATTTACCAGTGATTGAAATTTAGTATTACCTAAAATCCAAATAGCTTTATCAGATGGAAGATTATCTATTTCATTTTCTGTCAGAATTTGAAACTCATCCTCACTTCCCTTAATCCATTGATTTGCAAAATCTTCATAAAGTTGATAATCATTATTGGACTTACTTGGCAAAACAATCAAACTGTTTTCTGAACCGTAAGCTGTTGTAAGTGCTGCAGGAATTTCACGTGGGTCTAAATTTCTAAAAACATCAAACTGTGGATCGACTAAAATTTTTAGTGGTTCATTCTTAGTTGTGAATGAAAGTTTTGTTTCTTTATCAGTTAATTCAAAAACTTCAAGTTGAGTTTCTTTATTAGTTACAAATGCAACCGGAACATTTAATTTAAGCAAATCTCCTTTTTGCGTTTGCTTTATAGTAAAGCTTATTTGGTAAGTATCTCCGAATTGCTCAACTTTAGAATTTTCTAAACTCAAAGTTGGCGAGCCGGTTTTTTCAATCCACTGTACAAAAAACCACTTTAAATCTTTTCCAGTTACAGCTTCAAATGCAATTCTTATATCATCAAAAGAAGCTTTTTTAAATTTATTATTTCTATTAAAAACTTGAAGTGATTTTGTAAAATTTTCATCGCCGACCAAATTTCTTAACATATGAAAAACCATTAAAGACTTTCCATATCCAATTGCTTCCGAAGATCCGTCATGTCTGGATAAAAACTTACTCAGCGGAAAATCATTTCCATCATTTATGAAATCAGTAAATTTTTGCAAAGTAGATCTTCTGTATTCTTCGGCTTGTCCTCGTTGCTCTTTAATTAAATGATCAGCCATATAAGCTGTTAAACCTTCGCACCAGTTACCTTTGTCAAAATCTACATAAACGCTATTCCCCCACCAATTGTGAAGAAGTTCATGCGGATAGGATGAATGCAGAATAAACGGAAAGCGAATGATTTTTTCGCCCAACAGAGTGAATGACGGCATTCCATAACCGGTTTCCCAAAAGTTTTCTACCAAAGCAAATTTTGAATAGGGGA
>JACKAK010000025.1 GCA_020635115.1 Halobacteriovoraceae bacterium
TCTTTGGCCATATTAAGATATTGAGAACCTTGCCCTGTAAAAAGAAATCCAATTATATTTTTTTTATTTAAATCTTTCTCCTGTTGAATAATTTGATAATTATCCAAACCTTTAGAATAGTCCTTAAGACATTCTATCAGTTCATCCTTTTTACTAAATGCAACTGCAATTTTCTCACTGAGAATAGTACGATGTCTATTTGAGGTAAAGCAAAAATCATTTAAGGAAAGATGCTCATTTTCTTTTATAAAATTTAAATACTTAATTGAAAGTTCCTGTAATGCCCTTTTATTATTTGCTGATAAACAAATTATTTCATGCTGATTTTCAGAATTGCTTTGCTCAACTTTATCAGTTTCTGCTTCTTCTAATACTACGTGTGCATTTGTTCCACCAAATCCAAACGAACTTACTCCAGCAATTCGTTTACTTTTATCTGTCTTCCATTCTACATTCGAAGTTGGGATTTTAAATTGAAAAGTATCTTTTGAGATATTTGGATTTAGATTTTCAAAATGTAAATTAGAGGGGATAACTTTATTTTTAAGAACTAATATAGTTTTTATTAGCCCTGCTATTCCCGCAGCTGCTTCTAAGTGTCCAATATTACTTTTTACAGCGCCAAGATAGCATGGTGAATACTTATCCCGATTTTGCATTACTTTATTTAAGGCTTGCACTTCAATAGGATCACCTAAGATTGTTCCAGTGCCATGTGTCTCAATAAACCCAATATCATTTGCAGTTATATTTGCATTTGCAAAAGCTTGTTCAATCACCCTTATTTGAGAGAGTGTATTTGGGGCAGTTAGTCCGTTAGTTTTACCATCTTGATTAACTGCTGATCCTTTAATAACAGCAAGGATATTATCTTGATCAATTAATGCATCACTTAATTTCTTAAGCAGAACAATCCCGGCACCTTCTCCTCTCACGTATCCCTCTGCTCCTGCATCAAAAACTCTACAGCGTCCATGTGGAGCAAGCATATGTGCCTGTGAAAAAGTAATTGAGGCGTGTGGTGTTAAAATTAAACCAACTCCTCCTGCAAAAGCTAAATTTGATTCCCCCGTTCTTAAACTTTGACATGCAAGGTGCAAAGAAACTAGAGATGAAGAACAAGCTGTATCGAGTGCTACACTCGGGCCATTTAGGTTTAGAAAGTAAGACAACCTATTGGCTAAGATGCTTTTTGAATTTCCGCTGCCCATATAAGCATCGACATTTCGTAGGTCACGATTATTATTATTTAAATTTACAATTGAGTAATCATTTGAGCTAACTCCAATGAACACTCCCGTTTTAGTATCTTCAAGCTCTTCGGCTTTGATATTAGCATTCTCAAGAGCCTCCCAAGAAACTTCTAATAGTATTCGTTGTTGAGGGTCCATGTGAATGGCTTCTCGGGGGGAGATTCCAAAAAATTCTGCGTCAAACTTATCAAAGTCATCAATAAATCCACCGAAACGGCTAATCATTTTACCAGGCGTACTTCTTCTCTCATCATAATATTGATCAACGTCCCATCTATCTTTTGGGACCTCTGAAATACCATCCAATTTATTGTACAACAAATTCCAGAATTCATCAATATTTTTGGCATTTGGGAATCTGCCCGCCATACCAATAACAGCAATTGGTTCATTCTTATCTTTTTCAAGCCTTTTTATTTTTTGCTGCATTTCCTCTACAGCAATTAAGGCTCTTT